>NZ_JAUBOX010000055.1:0-51850 GCF_036700445.1 Microcoleus sp. T3_B1 | reverse complement strand
TATTGATTAATTAATTGTGGCACGGGCATCTTGCCCGTGGCTAATATCTGAACAGGCAAGATGCCTGTTCCACAACACAATATAATTTATTGATTAATTAATTGTGGCACGGGCATCTTGCCCGTGGCTAATATCTGAACAGGCAAGATGCCTGTTCCACAACATAATATAATTTATTGATTAATTGTGGCACGGGCATCTTGCCCGTGGCTAATATCTGAACAGGCAAGATGCCTGTTCCACAACATAATTATATATGAACAGGCAAGATGCCTGTTCCACAACATAATTATATTAGTTGTGAGTCATCAAGGAGCTATAACTGCTAAAGCTTGGGGAATCACTCGGAATTTGGCAGGCGTGTAAGTTGTGATTTCACCGTCAGTATTAATCGGACGGCGTTTGCTAGTATTAACCTCAAATTCTTGAGCGTACAAGGCGCGAACGTTAGGCGAACTGGTATAATTTCCTTGCCTCATAGCCGGCAGCAAACCAATGATTTCCCACCAGTGTATTGTTTCCAAACTGTACAAATCCAGTCGCCAGTCGTCGATGGTGGCATCCTCGGCAACTGTCATGCCACCTCCGTAATAGCGGCCGTTGCCAATGGCAATTTGAATAGTTTTAACCTTAAAAGATTGGTTTTTTACCTTAATTTCTGCTCGAAACGGTCGCGCTGACAAAATTGTCTGCAAAGCAGTAAAAGCATAAGCTAACACTCCCCAGCGCTGCTTGACGTTTTTAGTCAGTCGCTGGGTAATTTCCACGCTTAGTCCCAAACTCGCAACATTAAAAAAATGTTGGCCGTTCACCCAACCTAAGTCTATTAGCCGAACTTTACCGCTGGCAATTACTTGACAAGCTGCGGATAAAGCTGTAGGAATTTTCAGAGTGCGGGCTAAGTCGTTAGCAGTTCCCATCGGCAAAATACCCAAGGGTAACTTGGTGTCTATCAAACCTTCTATGGCGGCGTTGAGAGTGCCGTCGCCGCCGCCGATTATTACTAATTCGACTTGATTTTGGTAGCGCCGAATTGTTTGGGGAATTTCGTGGGCGTGGTCGGTAGATTCTATAATTAACTCAAAACCCAGTGCTTCTAATTCTCCAGTGGCTTGAGATAATAGCTTTTGCCCTTTTCGGGAGTGCTGGTTTACTAAAAGTAGAGCTTTCTTCATTTGTTAATTTTTAATTAGGAATATTGCGTATTTTAAATTACAAAAAGTATAGCTTGATGCCTTAACTGCATGAAATTAATGCTTTACTTCCATTTTAGCAGTTATGATGGATTGACAAAAATGTTAAAAAATGGATAATTGTAGCAAAAGATTCGTAAAAAGTAGCTCCCTCCCGCTCTGACCTAGCAGCAAAAAACCTCGCTTCTCGATCGCCACTAAATTAAAATCATGTCTAACTTTTTAGAACAAGCGCAAGTCGCTGCCGATCGCCAAAACTGGCCTGGGTTAGTCGAATGCTTGCAGCAAGTGACAGCCGACGGTAGCAAGCCGCAGGAACAACACATTTTAGAGCAAGCTGTCAGTTTAGCAATAGAAGCCTTAAAATGGGGCGATTTTCAA
This sequence comes from Microcoleus sp. T3_B1, assembly GCF_036700445.1. NCBI lineage: Bacteria > Bacillati > Cyanobacteriota > Cyanophyceae > Oscillatoriales > Microcoleaceae > Microcoleus > Microcoleus sp. T3_B1. The sequence goes on along the minus strand of NZ_JAUBOX010000055.1, from coordinate 50,276 downwards.
GACCGTTGGGAAATTGCTAAAGTATTGCCAAATCTGGGAGATGGCGCGATCGCACCTTTAATTGCCGTGCTCGAAGACGAAGACGCAGACACCGAGCCCCGGTGGTTCGCCGCCCGCATTCTCGGAAAGTTTGATCCCCCGGAAGTGATTCAAGCTTTAGTAGAATTAGTCAAAAATTCCGACGAAGAATTGAGCCAAATCGCCGCCGAAACCCTAGGGAATTTCGGCCCGACAGCCATAGAATCTCTCGCAACTCTCCTACTCCAAGAAGACTCGCGACAGTTTGCCACAGCAGCACTCGCTCAAATTCGGCGCACCGAAACCATCCCACCGCTGTTGAGCGTAGTCGGAGACTCTCAAGTTGCGGTGCGGGCATCCGCAATCGAGGCCCTGAGCAGCTTTCACGACTCCCGCATCCCGCCGGTACTGGTAGCAGCACTCAAAGATCCAGCGACAGCAGTTAGAAAAGAAGCCGTGCGAGCTCTGGGTGTGCGAGCCTATTTAGATGCAGAATTAGATTTAGTTAACTTGCTCAAACCTTTGCTTTCGGACATCCGATTAGAAGTTTGTCAGCAAGCGGCGATCGCGATCGGACGAGTGAAAACCGATGCTGCAGCCACTGCTTTATTTGAATTGCTGCGATCGCCGATAACTCCGGTTGAATTGCAAATCGAAACTGTGCGCGCCCTAAGCTGGATGGAAACTGCAACCGCTTTAGCATATTTGCATGAGACATTAATGGCGCAATTTATTAACATAAATTCTACTGTTTGTCAAGAGATTGTCACTGTTTTAGGGCGAGTGGAAAAGCCGGAATTAAAAGCTGCTGCTGCTGAAATTCTGATTGATTTGTTGAAAACAAATCATCCGGCCCTGCAGGAGGCAGTCAGCAAAAAATCTTTAGCTTTAGGTTTAGGAAAATTAGGAGATATGAGAGGGCTAGATGCTCTGATTTCAATGTTGGGCGACGCAGACAGCAGCGTCAGGCTGCACTGCACGGCTGCGCTCAAACAGCTAAATGCGATGGAGGCTAGGCCGAAATTAGAAAACTTAGTTAAGCAAGAGAGTCTCGAACCAAGATTAAAACAGGGAATTGCGATCGCATTGCAAGAATGGCAACAAAATTAATCAAAAGACAAAATACCCAACTCCCCAACTTCTTGAATAAGTCGGGGATATAATAGCGATCGCATCTTTCTTCTTCCTGCCTCCGTTACATCCGTTACAAAATCCGTTGCCGAACTTCCTTCGGCTATATTATCGATGTTCTTTGTGAATTTGGGCGATCGCACTTGTCACTCGCTCTAAATCTTCATCAGTTAAATTAGAGCCAGAAGGCAAACAAAGCCCGTACTCGAATAACTCTTCGGCCACCGCACCGCCCATACATTCGCAATCAGCAAATACTGGCTGTAAATGTAAAGGTTTCCAAACAGGACGCGCTTCTATTTTCTCTTGAGCAAGCCCTAGGCGAACTTGTTCTCTATCTGCACCGAAAGTGGCTGGATCGATCGTCAAACAAGTCAGCCAGCGAGTCGCGCGTCCAAAAGCAGCTTCCGGCATAAATTCAATTCCCGGCAAGTTTCCTAAAGCTTGTTTGTAAAAGTCAAAATTGCGTCGTCTAGCTTGAACTCGCTCCTCCAAAACCCGTAATTGACCGCGACCAATTCCAGCCAAAACATTGCTGAGACGGTAATTGTAGCCAATTTCTGAGTGTTGGTAATGAGGAGCGGGGTCGCGGGCTTGTGTCGCCAAAAAACGAGCTTTTTCTACCAGTTTTTGGTCATCGGAAACTAACATTCCGCCGCCGGAAGTGGTGATAATTTTATTGCCGTTGAATGAGAAAATGCCGATTTTACCGACGCTTCCAGGCGATCGATTTTTATAGGTAGCCCCTAGAGATTCTGCCGCATCTTCTATTAGCGGAATTTCATAAGTATTGCAAGCTTCCAGAATGGGGTCGATATCGCAACTTTGACCATAAAGGTGTACGATAACAACAGCTTTGGGTAATTTACCAGTTTTGGCTCGTTTGTCAAGCGCTGATCGCAATAATTCGGGATTCATGTTCCAAGAAGTGCGATCGCTATCAATAAAAACTGGTTTTGCGCCAAGATAAGTAATCGGGCTAGCAGTTGCAATAAAAGTCAGAGTCGAGCAAAAAACCTCATCTCCCGAACCGACACCAATTAATTGTAAAGCTAAATGCAAAGCTGCGGTTCCGGAACTAACAGCCGCTGCGTGTTTAGCGCCAACTACTTCGCAGAATTCTTGCTCGAAAGCATCTACATGGGGGCCAACGGGGGCGATCCAGTTGGTATCAAAGGCTTCTTTGACGAACTCTTGTTCGAGGGAACCCATGTGAGGTGTTGACAGGAGAATTTGTTTTGTCATTTTACTCTGATTTAGGAGAACGATAGGCTGGAAAAAAGTTTGACTTGAGGAGTTCTTTAGGCTGAATGTTTAAAAATTTGACCCGCCCTCCCACTAAATAATTATATTTTTCTTTGTGTCGTTTTAGTTTCTTCTAGATTGAGCAATCAGAGAAGCCAGGGGATTTAACCCCTGGCTCATAGCTTAAGTCTTTTTTAGAGGACTTTCAAAAATCTTTAGTCTGTTTTAATAAACGAACCGCTACCGGATCTCACTGCTAGTTTTGGAATCGTCAAGCACACCTGTGAATTCTGGGGCTGTAGCATAACCTTCTTGGTTAATTCCGTCTCTTTTCAAGACTTTCAATACTGTCAGAAACAGAATTTTCAAGTCAAACCACAAACTCCAATTATCGACATAGCAAACATCTAGTTTGAATTTAGCATCCCAGCTAATAGTATTGCGACCATTGACTTGAGCCCAACCCGTAATTCCAGGCATAACTTCGTGGCGGCGTGCTTGTTCTGGAGTATAGCGATCGAGGTATCTGACGAGTAAAGGACGAGGCCCGACAAAACTCATGTCACCTTTGAGAACGTTCCAGAGTTGAGGGAGTTCGTCCAGACTGGTTTTGCGAAGAAATTGACCCAGGGGTATGAGACGCTGTTCGTCGGGTAGCAAATTGCCATCAGCATCGCAATCGCTGGTCATCGTGCGAAACTTGTAGAAATTGAAAACGCGACCGTTTTTACCGGGACGGGGTTGGCAGAAAAAGATTGGGCCGCCCATGCGGATGTAAATGGCGAGCGCAACTATTAATATTACGGGAGAGAAAACCAAAAGGGCGATCGCTGCACATAATCTATCTAATACCCACTTAACCAATTGGCTGAATTTTTTGGGATTTACTAGTTTATTAAGTTGCGATATTGGTAAGTTTGATTTGAGCGGTAGTAATTCGTAAATACTCATGATTCTACACTCCAACAGCAATTTACTGTACTTCCCTGATTTTTGCATACTCCGGGTTTATACGATAATGAATTCTCTCAAATTTACAGAAACTTTAAATAACTTCGGTGTTTGATGAAGCTTTTGTGAACCTATGGTTGGGACAATCGCTGACTTTTACATAAAATTTAAAAAACGTCGCTGTTTTATGAATTTTTTGTAACATTTTGAGGATGGGGACGCTCGCTGACTTTTCAAAAAAACGTTAATTATGGTTGCATACCTAGTTCTACAGTCAAAAGAATCTATGGCCGCGATCGGGCGGACTGCACGCTTAACGAGGTATAATTGATCGTGGTGCGATCGTTTACCAGTGTCCAACCTGTAATATTATGTCCGGCTAATCCACCTTGACACGCTCGCGATCGTAGTTGTTCATAAAGTTACTCACTTTACTAGAATTTACTTCTTGCAAACAAAGTAAAGCATCCCTGCAATTAATTCATGTTTTAAGGATTCTATGTCATCACACATCTTACCTTTGCCAATTTGATAACTAGAACCAACGGAAACTATTTTAAACCCGACTTGTGTCAAGATTTGGTGAGCCTCTTGTACTTTATACCAATATGGGTAAGGCCCGCGATCGAGTAGCGCCAAAAAGTTATATTTTCCGCCCAGCTTAAGCCAAGGGATATATTGAATTGAGCGATTCGATCCAGATAACCTCCTCAACATACTTAAATATGCTAAATAAAATACAAACGGACTTTTGATTCTCGATTCAAAACTTAAAAATGAGAAGACTGCTGTTCCCCCATTTTTGAGAATCCGATAAGCCTCTGTCAAAGCTTTTAATCTTTTTTCCTCTTCCTCTATAAAACACACAATTTGCTGCAAGTAAATTATCTGCTCGAAACCTGAATTTGCGTAAGTTAAATCAGTTGCATCCTGCACTTCAAAAGAGATCATCTGATTTCTATCTCTCTGCTTTGCTTCTTCGATAAATTCAGGCACATAATCATACCCGTAAAGCTTTTGAAAACCTAAATCTTTCATTTCCCACAAAATTCTTCCCGCTGCCGTGCCAGCTTCAACTGTTTTTTCATTTTTCTTCAAATACTTGACAATTAGATACTTTTCGTCTTCGGTGAGACTTTTTTTATCGGCCCACAGCTCAAATTCGACTGTACTGTAAACTTCTTTGTTGTTGATGAGTGACATATACTTTTCAATTCCTATTCAAAAATCTTGGCAAATTTCAATTTTATTTAACTTTATTTGGTGCAGCGATAAGCAGGGAAAAATTTTGTACTCAGTAGTTCTTCAACCTCCGCATTTAAAGACTTTGCCTGCAATTCAACCAGATGGCGATATTTTTCTTCATTTATAATTAAGCGCAGCGTCAGAAAGGTATGCGTCTGCTTAGAAAAACCTGCTTTAAAATGATAGAGACTATCCTTGCCACCTCCAACACCTCCCCCCAAATGAAAAACTTCATTGCCACGTTCTTTAGCCCAAAATCGAACATAATCGAACATTAGCTTGCTGGGTGCTTGTTTAAAAAACTCGTTTCTGGTTCCTCCCAAATGATATTGAATTATTCCACCACACTCCGTAAATATCCCTGAACAAGTAACTTTATCCTCTAATTCAACTATACACAAGTGGACTTTTTCACCGAGTTTAGAGAAATGCGAAAAGTATTCATCATCAAAATAGTACGATCGCCCAGCCCCTAACCGATCCATTGTTTCATAGTAAATTGAAATAAACTCGCTGATATACTCCTGAAATGGAACCATTCTAGCAGTCATTCCCGAACGTTTCAACTTATTAATACTGGTGCGGTGTTCCGATCGAGTTTGACTCCATATTTCTGCTTCGGAGAGTTTCAAATTAACAGATACAGTTTCTCCATTAACGTTGCAAATATCGGGAGATAAAAACTCATTGAAGCCGCTGTTAAGTATCGGATGCAGCCGAAAAAATGCCGAACACACCCCCTTGGCACGCAATGCAGAGATTAGCTGATTGATTGCCCCATCTAAAAACTCTTTCGTACTAGCTGCCTTATCACTCAACAGAATTCCCGGATAACCATAAGGGGAGACTACATCAAAAGCTTCTTGTGTTGCTAAGCTTTGGTCAAATATGTGATCGCACCGACGCAACAAATAAGGCAGAAAAAATATTTTGTCATCTTCCGCTATCAAAATAGCTTCTGCTACGGCGTTGTACCTAACAGACTCTAAATATAGATACTCAGGCAAATGATAAATATCGTGGCGAAGTTTTTGCAGAGTCTCTAACCACAAAGAGTCTGATAAATTAATTACTCGAATCTTCATTTTTTCCTCTAATAAACAATAAATTTCCTTTCCGGTACAATCCCTGCCGGTAGCTGCATCCGCCAAGTAGGTTAAGTATGCCCTAACCATACAAAGACTGCACCCATTCCCATTCTTGTCTCAATCCTTCCCTCAAAGAAACCTGTGCCTGATATCCCAATATTTTCTGAGCTTTGGATACGTCAGCGCTAGTATCCCGCGCATCTCCTTTACTCGATTCTAGGTAATTGATGCGAATCGGGCGATCGACAATGTTTTCCATTGTGTGAATAACTTCTGCTAAAGCAACTCGACTTCCCCCTCCTATATTGAAAATTTCGCCCACAGATTCTGGAACTTTAGCAGCAGCTAAATTAGCAGCAATGCAATCGCTGATAAACGTGAAGTCTCGGGTTTGCTGTCCGTCTCCGTAAATTGAAATCGCTTCGCCGCGCAAAATTGATTTAAAAAATATGTGGAATGCCATATCGGGACGCTGGCGAGGCCCGTAAACCGTGAAATAGCGCAACATGGTTGCCGGAACGCCGAAATTGTGATAATAAAGCGAACACAAACGTTCAGCGGCTAACTTAGTAATTCCGTAGGGAGAAACTGGTTGAGGACATGCAGTTTCGCTGGTAGGGAAAGTTTCAGCATTGCCGTACACCGAAGAAGAAGAAGCTAGCACAAATCTTTTCAGTTGCGGTGCATTTTTGGCTGCTTCTAAGAGTACCTGAGTTGCATTGATATTGCGATCGGTGTAGCTGCGGAAACCCTCTCCCCAACTAGCGCGGACGCCGGCTTGCGCGGCTTGGTGATAAATGACTTCTGTATTAGCTAAGAGCGCTCGCCAATCCAAAGATAAAATATTCTCCTCCAGCAGTTGAAAATTTTGATTTTTCGCAAAATGAGCGAGATTTTTTCTCTTCAATTCTGGGTCGTAATAATCGTTGACTTCATCAATTCCGATAACTTTCTCACCTTGCTTTAAGAGAGTTTCTACTAAGTGAGAGCCGATAAAACCTGCCGCGCCTGTAACTATATTACTCATTGGTTAATTGTTAATTGTTGATTGTTGATTTCAGCGTACAAAGCCTCGTATTGCTTCAGGATGTTCTGGAGTTCGTAAGCAAGTATGCTTTTCCTAGCGCGCTGTGCCATTTCGCGAGCTGCTTGAGGATGATCTAGCACCCAAGCCATAGCCTGAGCCAACCCGTCGATATCTCCCAACTTGACAAGAAGGCCGCAACCTCCTTCCAGTAAGTCGCGAGTGCCACGAATATCTGTACCGATCGCCGGAACTTCCAGGCACAGCGACTCCATAACACAATTGGGAAGCCCCTCTTGCTCAGAAGCCAGGACTGTTGCTGCTGAGGCCCGCATCAAAACAGGAATGTCCCGACGAAACCCCAAAAAATGCACTTGGTTTTGAATTCCCAACTTGGCTGCGAGTTGCTGCATTTCCTCGAAAATTAGTCCATTTCCGGCGAAGGCTAAATGTACTTGAGGCCGACCGAGTTGGGCAAATGCCTTTAAAATATCCCCAGGACGCTTGCGGAGAATAAATTCAGCCACCGATAAAAACAAAGAGTTTTCTGGTGCTAATCCCAACTCTTGACGTACTCGCATGATCTCAGCTTCGGAAATAGCATGGGGATTAAAGTCATCGAGATTTAAACCCGTTCCGGGGATATAACGAACTCGATCGGCAGAAATGAGGCCATAGCGCTTTGCCACTGACTCATCTTCCCGATTAACTACTACTAAATAGTCTGTCCAAGGCCCAGCAATCTTTTCTAGTCCCAAGAATATCGCATTTTTATGGGGTGCGCCTCCCTGGTAGAAGTGAAAACCTTGAGCAGTGTAGATTAACTTTAATTTTCCCTGCTTTCTCAAATCATTAAGGGCGTACCGGGTAACAAAAGCAGCTACGGGCGTGGAAACATTTACTATGTCGTACTTCTGTTGGCTCAACACATCTCGAATTTGTTGTGGGGCGACTATTAGGTTTTGGGGTTCTAGCGGGTTGCGCGACCATTCTACATCCCAGACGCGATCGAAAATTTTTAAATGGCTGGGGCTAGCTGAAACCTCTCTAGCCATAGCATCAATCCGCCAACCTTTGGCACGTAAGTGGTGGGTAAGAGGAACGAAAAAGTCAAGAGTTTCAGGTACAGTCGTAACGATTAACAGTCTGTTCATTTTTCGCTATTTATTGTCGGGATTTTTGTAATTCTAAAGCTTGCAAAAAAATCTCTACTTCCTTTGGTGATTTCAGAACTATCTGGTTTTGTTTTGCCGCTAAAACCTCAAATTTTGCCACATGAGTTTTTCCGGATTTTGAGGGATATTTATAAACATCTGCAAAAAAGTGCAGCCGTTCCCCAATCTTTGCTGGTATTTGTCGGTATACATTGAGGGAATTAAAATTCCAATTCAGAATATTCTTAAAACTGCGCTTGCCAGCACGCCACAGACAAAGAATTAGTGGAAAATCAAGCAAGATGACTGTCTCGGCCAATTCGAGCAATCCGAAGTCGCCATCAATAATCCAGTTTTCTCGCATGCTCATTCGATCCTTGAGTTCCTGAATTTCTGCTGCGGTCATTTGATTTCCCTTCCAAAATATAAATGCTTCAACGTAATCGAGTTGAATAATTTCAGCTAATTTGAGGGCAAGAGTTGTTTTTCCAGCCCCTTGATTGCCGATAATGGCAATTTTTTTTGAATCAATTACTTGTTCTATTGTTTCTGGAGAAACTGATGGATAATTTTGTGGCAAGTTATCTTTCATAAATCATTCTTAAATCAGGCTAATGATTTTCCTCTAGCCAAGCTTGGAACATCAACACATCCCATAAATCATATTTCCAGTCACGATCGCCCGCCAGATGTTCGGCCCACTTTTGACGGATTGGCTGGGGATTCAAAAACCCTTCTCGACGCAACCGATCTTCATTGAGGAGGGATTCAGCCCAATCCCGCAAAGGATCGCGCAACCAGCTATTGATGGGAACGCCAAAACCAGTTTTAGGGCGATCGATTAAATTTTTTGGCACGTACTTATCCAAAATTTGACGCAATAGCCACTTCCCTCGATCGTTCCGAATTTTCATTGATAATGGTATGCGCCAAGCGAATTCTACCACGCGATGGTCTAAAAATGGTATTCGACCTTCTAAACTGACACCCATACTTGCGCGATCTAATTTAACCAAGATGTCGTCCGGTAGATAAGTTACTGTGTCGAGGTACATCATGCTTTCGATGAACGAGGGTACTTCTGCCCAGGATTGGCGATCGCTTAACTTTGTTGTTGGTTCAGATGATCCTATTACTAATGTTTCTGGCTGTTTCCAGTAAGAAACAAGATTTCTGTACATAGATTCGCGATCGGAAGCTGCCAAAAATTCGGCAATTAGATGTAATTTGTCCCCAGGGCTTGGTTGCTTAAGTACGATAGGCAGTAAATTATTAAAGTTAGCTAAGAAGCGATTCCAAGTTTGAGGCGATAAGCTTGTCAAGGCGGAGGCAACTATCTGGCGTAGCGTTTTTGGTAGCGAGCCGATTTTCTGCCAAATTCTCTTACCTAAAAAATAGCGTGTGTATCCCCCAAATAATTCATCGCCAGCATCGCCCGAAAGACTTACTGTTACGTACTCTCTGGCCATTTGAGATACCAAAAAAGTAGGTATTGCAGAAACGTCGGAGAAGGGTTCATCATATAAAATGGCCAGTTTGGGAATGACAGCCAGCGAATCTTTTGCCGTCAAATAAAGTTCTGTATGGTCTGTTTTGAGGTGTTGCGCGACGGCTTTGGCATAGGGTGCTTCGTTCCGTTCATCTTCATAAAAACCGATGGAAAAAGTTTTTACGGGTTGGCTGCTTTGCGCTTGCATGAGCGCAACCACTGTGGAGGAGTCAATACCTCCGGAAAGAAAAGCACCTAAAGGCACATCTGCCACCATGCGCAATGCGACTGCATCTCGCAGTAGTGCATCCATTTGGTCTATTGCTTCCTGTTCTGACCCGGTGAAGGGATTAGCAACGCCAAATTCTGCTGCTTCTTTGGCACACCAATAGGGAACTGGTGCGGGATGAGTAGCTGTACCGTTCCAGGTGAGGACTGTTGCTGGCGGTAATTTATAGATGCCTTTGTAGATTGAATAAGGCGCGGGTATGTAGTTATGCCGGAAAAATAGTGCTAAAGCATCGCGGTTAATTTCAGTTGGAAAATTGGGATAAGCTTTCAGGGCTTTTAATTCGGAGGCAAATAAGAGAGTCTGCCCCATCCACCCATAGTAGAGGGGTTTTTCTCCTAAGCGATCGCGCCCTAAATGCAAAAGTCGCTCTTGACGATCCCACAAGGCAAAGGCAAACATACCGTTAAAGCGTTCGATCGCAGCCTTTACTCCCCATTGGCTAAAACCTGCTAGCATGATTTCGGTATCGGAATGCCCTCGAAACTTGTTACCGTACTTGGTAAGTTCCTGCCGTAATTCTAAAAAGTTATAAATTTCGCCATTAAAGACGATCGCGTAACGTCCGTCAGCAGACAACATTGGTTGATGTCCTTCTGGCGAAAGGTCTACAATTGCCAACCGTCGATGCCCTAAGGCAATTCCCAGCGATTCATCTGCCCAGATGCCACTACTATCAGGGCCTCGATGCAGTAAAGGCACGAGCATCTGCTGGATGATATTATGTATTTCTTCACCTTTTAGATCCCTAGATAAAGCCCAAAAACCAGTAATGCCACACATTTGTCTTAATTCCTCTATATATCATCGATTTGTTTTTGAGTTATCGCACGTTCATACAAGCTTTCATAGTTAGCGACAACCGAGTCTAAAGAAAAGCATTCGATAGCTCTCGCCCGCGCTAATTTTCCTAATGTTTCTCGATAGTCGGAGCCTAAATCGAGCAACTCTTCCCAAGCTTTCGCCAGTGCCTCGGGATCTTTGGGAGGTACTACCCGTCCCGTGTCGCCTATCATCCAGCCTGAATCTCCCACATCTGTGACGACACAGGGGACACCGGCCGACATGGATTCTGCTACGATCAGAGGAGAAGCTTCACCAAAAGCAGAAGCAGAACAAGCAATATCGAGTGCAGCCGTTATGTAAGAGATATCCTTCCGCTCTCCTAACAAGTGGATTCGATCGGCAATGCCTAACTCCTGAATTAACTGATGCAAATCCTGATTTTTTGCCTCCACTGCATTGCCCACCATAATAAAATGGATATCCGGCTGATTTTTTAAGAGCAAGGCAGCAGCTTTGATAAAGTTAGGATGATCCTTCTGCGGGTGATAGCGACAAATTAACCCGATTAAAAATGCTGTTTGAGGCAAACCTAGTTCTTGGCGGAATTTTAATTTGGCTTCGCGGGAAGGGACAAAGCGGTTAATATCAATTCCGTTGGGAATGAAGCAGCTTTTATCGCTGGCAAAACCCAAAGCTTCATGTTGAGCTTGAGCAACTTTAGATACATAGACTATCTTAAAAGTCAAGCGCGATAGATAAGCACCAATTTTTAGAACAATGGCCGTCAATTTCTTTTCTAAAGCCAAGGAATAAAGAGAAGACTGAATATCCCACAAAACAGGTATTTTCCGCGATGAAAAAATCGCAGCTAACTGCGCCGCTAAATTGCCGTGAGGCATCCAACCTTGAATCAAATCGGGCTGAATTTTACGGACGGTGTTAACCAATTTCCAAATGATATTTGGTGTAGGTATCTTTCCCGGTTCCATACCAATTGTATAGACAGGGATACCTAATGCTTCAATGCGATCGCCCAAGGTGCCGAGATCTATCAAAGAAATCACAGTTGGATTGTAGCGTCCTCGATCGGTCTTGGTAAGCATCTGATACAGCATCATTTCAGCGCCACCTGTATCAAGTCCAGTAATAATATGAACTATCGCAAATTGATTATCCATGTTCCAATCTCCATTGACCTTCAGCAAGTCCTAGCATTAGCGACCAAATAATTAATTCCTTGGGACGGTAAAAAGTAAAATCTCCTGATTGACTCATCAAAAAGAATGCAAAAATAAAAAAGGCTGGATAAAGATTATGATAAAATGTTTGCCAGATTCTTTTTATGAGACAGAACCAGATAAATAAAGAAGAAATCCCGAGTCCGCAAGCATATTCTATCACAATGCTGTGAAAGTGCGGAGGGTAATAAACTCCATCTTTATCGATAAAGCTCAGGTTTGTATTGACTATCAGGTATGGTGTAGCGTTCCAACCAATCCCGAACAGGGGAATGTATCCCGAGTCAAACATCATCATAGCGTGGCCCCAGATTGCGTCTCTCGAATTTAAAGTAGAAAGTCCTTCTGTATCTGTGCGCTCGGCAATGACAGATGCAAAAATATCTCCCCCAAAAGTAAGCAACAAAAACAGAGAAACAATCGTAACACCTATCATTACACTATAATATTTGATTGTGGTTTTTAATGGTAATGTGCGAGAATAAATTGCAAACAAAAATAGTAGCAATACCAGGGACGTGCGGCTAAATGTCAGCAATAAAAACAGCAAAGAAAACAATGCCATTTTATTATACTTGCCTTTGACAGCTATCAAACATACTATTACCGATACCTGACTAAAACTAGCCACAGTCATTGCGGAGGCATAAATTCTATTAAAAGATCCTAATTGCAGTCTGTAAACAAACAAAGCGCTAATTGCTAAAATAATAAATAAAATCATTAATATACTTTGCGCTGTCTCTGTACCCAGTCGAATAACTAGCGCTTTAGCTAGATAAAAAATCGATACAAACCTCAAAAAGCAAACTATACTATCTACTATATATTCATCTCCTAGCTGGCTGGCGTTTGTAAAACTCAATAAAAGAATTGTTACTAATGAAAGCACAAACAATAAATCCTTTACATCTAATTTAACAATACCATTGAGCATGCAGATCGCAACAGAAATTCCTAACATAAAATCATACCAACCCAAATAGGCTGGATGCCATAGGTTAGCTAATGGTCGATCGTCAGGAAAAATTTGAGTGCTTTTTAAGATCATGTAAATTAGCAGAGAAATAACTGGCAGTGGAGCTAATATCAAGCATTTTTTAAAATTCTCAAGTACCCCATTAGATTTAGGCAAGTAAACATTTTTTACTTCGACCATAATTCATACCTCCAAAATTTATAGTAGGGGAAAATTTTAAGATTATCTTTTGTCAATGTCTGTGCTTGTGTGCGTCATTTTTTGAACTTTTTGCATAAGTCTGGCTTTTTGAAGCATAGCTTCAATGTTAAACCCTAAAGGATTGCCGCTATCTATCTTTTTCCGAGCCGATTGGAGTGCCTCTTCAGCTCCATCAGGCACCTGATTTTTCCACCAATTCATTTCCTCACTATAACACCAGACATACTCATCCGTAGTAGACAGGGCATAATATGTATTGTGTTCGAGCCATTTGGCTCTTTCTTCGGGTGTGAGATGGTAACTGAGGAGTTCTTCAGGAGGTTTGCGCAGGGCCAATAATTGGTCTATATAGAGAGCTTGCCCTACTTGTACTTGCAGGTTGTATTTTGAACGGTTTTCGGGATCTACAAAAATGAGAACTTTCTCTTTAATTAACTTGTATGACTCGAAAAAAGACTGGCTATTTGTATAATAATAAGAACGCTCGTTCCCATCAGATATCCTTGTATTTGGACTGGCAGCATCTAACATACCATTCAGGAAAGGAGCTAAAAGCCCGTATTGATGTGTAGAAAGCTTGCGCCTCCGCTCTTGAGGATCTGATTCATCTAGCAAACGGTGTAAATAGCTCAATTGAAATAAAGCAAGCACTTTGACTCCAGGTAATTCCTGTTGAAGTGCTTGCATAAATTGGGACCCTCGCTGGCGTACCTGCTGCGAGTATTCTGCAAAAGATTTTTCTTTGGCACTGGGCTGCTTGGGATAAATCCAAGGATTTTCACCATAAGGTTCCGGATCGAAAAGAATACCTGCCAATTTTCCCGCTCGTGCTGCTTTTGCAAACAAACGAATATTCTGTTCGGCTGCTTGCCAATCGCTCTCATTAAACCAATCCCATCCCTCTTCTGTTGTTGCCCACATTACGACAAAGTTATCTGTAAACTTAGTAAACTTAGTCGATTGCAAGCTGGCTAAATCTTCAGTGAATTTTTGAGGAGCATAAGGTTTATGCAGAAATACTTGTTTTCCCACACTAAGTTTCATCACCATACCGTCAAAGGGGCGCTTTTCCATTTCTTGAATATTTTGCTTGACAAAGGTAGGTGTAGGTACCCCCCAGCCAAATTGGATCAGTTTAGGCTGTACTTTTTGGGCTGGTATATTTGCTTGAGTTTTCCCTTGTGTATTTGCATAACCCACACAGATCGCAATTATACATATAGCAACAATTGCCACTTTATAAAAACGCCTAATCAGGTATTTAGCTCTCCGAAGTAAATTTTTCATGGGGGCATATTTTACTAATATAGTTGATTAATAGTGCATGAGTTCCAGATATTCTGAAACTGCTCGATCGAACGAAAAATACGTTCCCCGTTCTACCAAGACATCTCGGCTTAGAGGTGCATCCAGATTTTTGAGCATAGCCTCTGCCAATGCTGCTGGATTTTCAATAGGTACTAAAGCACCATATTTTCCCGCTTCTAAAATTTCTTTTGGCCCTGAGGGACAATCAGTAGCAACCACCGGACAACCGCAAGCCATCGCTTCAATTAATACTGTGGGCAATCCTTCATGGCGGGAGGAAAGCACGAAACCACTAGCATGAGACATATAAGCATAAGGATTTTGCACGAAACCGGGCAATGCAACATCTTCAGAGATTTCTAAATGCTCGATCGCTGCTTCTAATTCGCTCCGACATTCCCCTTCACCTAAAATAATTAAACGAGCCAGTCTTTGCTTTCTTAGCAGCGCAAAAGCTTTAATCAAATTCAAGAAATCTTTCTGCTCTGTTAACCTCCCCACTGCTAAAAATACCGGAGGATTTCCGGGTTGAAACCAGGGATGCTCTAGAGATGCTTTTGATTTAGCAAGCATCTCACGATCGACAACTGGATTGTAAACTACCCTAACTTTTCCTGGCTCAAAACCCATTTGGCGATCCAAATCCTCCGCTACGCCTTGAGAAACTCCAACAATGACATCTGCACGAGGATAAAGCAATTTCATAAATGGAGGAACAAGTTTACTCCGAAATAACTTAGATTTATAGAATGATAAGGTATTATGTTCTACCAAGACTAACCGAGTTTTTGCGCCGGCAAAATCTCTGGCTAATATGGCGCTGACGTTAGTATGGTTCATGTGTGAAAGTAGCGCAATAGGTTGGTTTTCTTTTAAATAACGCGCCAAAGGCAAAACAGCCTTCATCACCCTTCCTACTCCCAAGTCAATTAAACGCACTTGTTCGGGTACTTGTTTTAAATAAGGCCCCTCTGCACTAGCTAAAATCAAATCTAAAGGCACATCTCGTTTCACCATACCTTGGAGCAGATTCACTGCGACTCTTTCGGCGCCGCCACCAGCTAAACTAGGAAGAAAGAAAGCGATTCGTTTTTGATACATATTTATACCTACTGGTATTTTTAATTGGTATTCGTAATAGTTGATATTCTACTCCCATTTATGATGCTTTATTTGTATAGTTATCCTTGAGGTAAACTGAGTATCCCACAGGTAATGCTATTAGCCATAAAATTTTACCAATAGATGTCTTAATATTGCCGATTTGTTGCCTAATTTTATTGCCTAGATGGAAAGAAAATCGACGGTAGTGGACAGCAGAGCGCAAAAAACTCAACGGCTCGAAACGAAACCATTCTGTGTAGTCATTTAAAATATCTAAATGGTTGATTTGCGCCCCAATAGCAACCTTCCTTGAATTTTGAGAATTCCGCATGATTGAAGGCTGGTCTGTCCAATAGGTTCTTAAAGCTTCCTTAACAAACCTAGTTTTATACTTTTTGGCAATCCTACTCCATCGCACGGATTCGGGCAAGTTAGTTTGAATTATTTGTTCAGCGCATAAAAATTTCAGGAGTACCTCAGTACGATGAAAACCCCATTTTTCTCCTTTGAGCTTAAAGCGATAACGAATTTCTAGAGAATCAGAATCGGTGGGATTAAATGGGAAAATAGCGCCAACGATTTTACCATTTGTATATTTACACACACAGGTAACAGCGGAAAACTTTTCTTTTTGCTCTAGTGGAATTGCGTCCCAATGGTATTTAAAACGCTCTAAGGCTTGCGGTTCGCAGGAATCATCGGAGTCAAGCTTGATGAATAATTCTCCCTGAGCTTCTCCTACACCTCGATTAAAAGCAATATGTAGGTGTGCATTTTCTTGATAGATATAGCGAATCGGAAATAGGTTTTCCTGCTGCCATTGCTCGACTAATTCACGACTATTGTCAGTGGAGCCATCATCGACTATTAACCACTCTAAATCACGGTAAGTTTGTGCTTTCAGGCTCTCGTAAACCCGATGGAGAGTATGGCGACGGTTATAAGTTGCAGTGCCACCTGTAAATACATATTGGTATTTTTGATTGTTTTGTACTGGTTTGCTATCTTCTGTGAACATTTCTATGACTCCTTGATTACTTCATGAATTAATGATTCCCAGATCAGCATCACTTTTTCTAAACCGAACTTTTCTGTTACCTCTTTAGCACGATCGCCTAAACGTTGGCGTTCTTTTTCATCGGACATTAAGCGCTCCATTGCAGCGGCTAATGCTGACACATCTTCATTCGGGACTAAGATACCATCTACACCATCGCGGATAATCTCTCTTGGCCCGTTAGGACAATCTGTGGAAATGACTGGTAGCCCGCAAGCCATCGCTTCACACAAGGCATTGGGAAAACCCTCAAAGCGCGAAGACATAATGAAAATATCTCCCTGTTTGAGAAATTCATGGGGGTTTGTTACTCGTCCAAGGAGATGAACGCGATCGCCCAATCCCAATTCATTACGCAAAGATTCTAATTGTGGGCGTAACTCTCCTTCTCCTAAAATGGTTAATGTCCATTCGGGATAACCGTCTTTCAGTTTTGCCATTGCTTCCAGCAACAAATCGAAGCCTTTTTGGTGTTCGAGACGACCAATCCCAATTAGCGAGCGATCACTCAACAGCTTGTCAGATATTTTTTTTTCATCTGGAGGCAACAATACTGGGTTAGGTATAACACAAATACGCTCTTGTAGCTTAGATGAAAAATAATCCCCTGCCCTTTTGGTTTGAACAACAATGCGATTGGCAAATGGATAAGTCCATTGGCGCAGTTTTACCCAAATCTTACCTGTAGTTTGGCTTGCCGGATCGTTACGCTCTGACACTACCACTGGTACGTTCAACCATCGAGTTGCCAACAAAACGATTTCATTTGTTTGGTTCATAAAGCTAATGACAACATTAGGTTTACTCCTAATTATCGCAGTTCGCAGTGGTTGAATGCGGGTTAAATTATTCCAGATACCTATGATTGGGTTAGGAGACTGTCCGGCTATATCTAAAGGAATATGGGAAATTTGGGAGTCAAGATCGTAAAATGGTTTTTTCTTATCGTCATCAAAAGTTAATAGATTTATTTCCCAACCCTTTGCTGCCCAATAATTAGCCATGTTCGATATTACCCGCTCCGCACCACCAGAAGTCAGTGAATAAATAATCAATGTACAACGCATTTTCTTGGGGTCCTATATTTTCTCACACTTGTAAATTTCGTTCGGTTAGTTTGATCTTTTGGATTGCTACAAAAAATAATAATGAAAATGAAAACAGATAAACGCCACTGGTGGACAAAGCAATACCCGGAACTCCCAACCATTTCATAAATAAATAGTTTAAACTAATATTGACAATTAGGTTGCAGCCCGAACCCCACATCAGTATTTGATTGTTTCGCATAGCTGAAATTAAACGCACCACCAACATACCAGAAATATAAAAAGGGATTTGGAATGCGTAACAAACTTGAATTTGAGCTACTAAATGAGTATCGTTAGCCGTAAATGAACCTCTTTGTAAGAGGATTTGGACTATCGGCTCAGAAAATAAGATTATTAACCCAGTTAGGGGTATAGTAACCGCAAAAATTAGCCCCAGATACTGCTTAAGGGTATGACGTAAAGTTGTCCAGTCTTCACGGGCAACCATTTTTGAAAAATAGGGAATCACTGCTGTACTCAATGCTGTGCTAGTTATTGTAATCGGCAAGGAAATTATTCTATTACCATAGTTCAATGAAGCTACACTTCCTGATGGCAACATTGCTGCCATTGATTGATCGACTAAACCAGTGCTACACATTAAAAATGCGCCAGCAATCATCGGAGCATACTGACCAGCTACTTCACTTAGATGAGTGTCAAATCCATACCATTTTGGCAGCAATGAAATACCCTGTCGCCGCAGTGTGATTCCCAGCACAATCATTTCCAGCAGTTGGCCACAGACTAACCCAGATGCCAGGTTAAAGACACCCCAAGAATTAATCCCGAAAAGAAATAGCATCGTAATAACAGGAGTAATAATCGGAGCAACAGCCACTAAAGCGAACTGCTCTCCTGCATTCAAAACAGCACCCCAGATCGTGATCGTACCGCTCAGCAGGATAATCGGAGCGATCGCGCACAGCAGCTTGTAAGTCAGATCTAATTTTTCAGCATTGAAGCCTGCCGCCAGCTTTGGCATATACATTGGTGCAGTAGCCAGCATTAATACCGTTGTGATTCCTAACAGTCCCAGACTCCCGGCTATGGCTCCAGAAAAAAGTTTTTGAGCTGCTTTTATACCTGACTGTTCTCTTACTCGAATGTAAGTAGGTATGAGAGCTGCTTTAAAAGAGCCAGCTATAACATTGGTAATCAAAAAAGGAACCACTAACGCGATTAAAAACGCATCCAGAGCATCCCCTGTACCAAATTTCCAAGCAACCACTAATTCTTTGCCGACAGATGCCACTTTCACGAATCCGGTTCCTATACCAACCGTAACAGCCGCACCAAAAATTTGGCGATTGGTGGAGCCACTTGTCAACTTATTCCAGAAATCGAGCCCTTTCTGATATCGCCAAATTTTCATGAGAGATAGATCCGAATTCGGTAAATTTTGGCAGATAATATTCTACTAGCATAGCTTCAGTTACAAGCACACCAGAATCCTGTAACAATACTCCGGACAGTTTTTGGAACGAGACTACAAGCTTACGCGGCGCAAGGATCATAAATAAAGTCCAATTAAATGCAACGAGCGGGGTGGAGCTGACATTGATTTAATTATCCACAGGGGCTGCGAAGTCAACCGAGAATAAGCCATTGGGTAATATAAAAACTGTCCGGACTATTGCTGTAAGGCCCCTTAACTTTTAACAGCCATACCCCCAATCAATTTTTCTACCTTAGAGCCTTCTACAGGCTTCGAGAAAAAGTATCCCTGTCCGTAGACGCACTTCATAGATTTTAGCTGAGCTATTTGCCAGCTCGTTTCTACTCCTGTGGCAATCATCCCCATACCTAACTCTTGAGTTATGGCAATAATTTTGTGAAAAATTTCTAAGTTGGGGTTGCTAGCATCCAGGCCGGTGACTAGAGAGCAATCTAGCTTCAAACTGTCGAATTTCCCATACTTCAGCCGCGTCAATTGGTAGAGCTGAGTTAATGATACATCACTAAGACCACAGTGGTCGATTTGTACTTGCACCCCTAAAGTTTTAAGTTTGAGAAAAACAGACCCAGCCAACTCGGAATTTTCCGTCACAACATACTCAGGAATTTCTAACCTCAAACTCTGAGCATCGAGATTTGTTTCTTTCAATATTTTGGCAATCGTCTCAATTAAGTCAGCTTGGAAAAACTGTTTGCTAGTCAGATTCACGCTGACTGTTAAAGGAGCGTTAAGACGAAATTGCGACTGCCAAATCCGCATCTGGCTGCAAGCTTGCCACAGTACCCACTCGCCAATAGGAACAATCAAGCCGGTTTCTTCTGCCGCTGGTAGGAATTCGTCTGGCCAAAGCAAACCTCGATTCGGGTGCTGCCAGCGCAACAGCGCTTCAAAACTATTAATCTTATTAGTTTCCAGGCAGACGATCGGCTGATAGTGAATCCGAAACTCCTCATTTGCCAGAGCCACCCGCAACTCATTCTCTAACTGAATAGATGCTGCACTGCTAATCTTTGCCACAGGGGTTGTTTTTTGGGCTGTATTGGCGTGCAAATTGGCGGTTGAATACCCTGGTACATACTCAGGCACTAACTGCTGTAGCATTGAGACAATTAAATTCGCATCATTGCGATCGCTCGCTTGACAAAGGGCTTCTACTTCCTGGTCAATATTTTCTTTCACTAGGCGGCTGGCATTGCCGAGACTCAGAATTTTTTCGTGTTTAGTGCGGTTGTATTTCTCGCCCGGAATAAACAGTTCTTCAAACAATTTTTCTCCCGGCCGCAGCCCTGTAAACGCGATTTCTATGTCTTTACCCACTTCATATCCTGAGAGCCGAATCAAATCTTTTGCTAAATCAAAAATTCTGACTGGTTCCCCCATCTCCAGCATGAATACTTCCCCGCCCTTGCCGATGACTGCTGCCTGCAAAACCAGTTGAACTGCCTCGGGAATGGTCATGAAATAGCGAGTGATATCTGGATGGGTAATTGTGATCGGCCCGCCCTCAGCAATTTGTCGCTTGAAAGTAGGTACGACGCTACCGCGGCTGCCAAGAACATTACCGAAACGAACCACTACAAATGGGTTTTTGCTTTTTTTGGCTGCTTGCAGCACCAGCATTTCGGCAACTCTTTTGCTAGCTCCCATAATGCTAGTTGGATTCACCGCTTTGTCGGTGGAAATCATCACAAATTGTTGCACATTGTATTTCAATGCCAGATCCAGCAGATTTTTCGTCCCCCGCACGTTGTTAGTAATCGCTTCCGGCGGGTTTAATTCCATCATGGGTACGTGTTTGTGAGCGGCCGCATGAAAAATGATGTCTGGTCTCATTGTTAGAAAAACGTACTCTAAGCGCTCGCGAAAGCGAATATCGGCCATAAAGGCTGTCACGCGAGTAATATCTGTTGGGATTTTGCTGGTTTTTTTGAGTTCTGACAGGACTTTTCCTAATTCTTGTTGAATGTTGAATACAGAATTTTCTCCGTGTCCGACGATGATGATTTCCGCAGGAGCGCACTTTAATATTTGCCGACAAAGTTCGCTGCCGATGGAGCCACCCGCACCGGTAATTAGAACTTTCTTGCCTCCAATCAATCCCAAGACTTTCTCAACATCGGTTTGAATGGGTTCGCGGCGGAGCAAGTCCTCAATCTGTACTTCTCTGAGGCTACCTAAACTGACACGACCGTTGATGATTTCATTGAGGCCGGGGAGCGTGCTGGTTGGAATCCCAATTGACTGACAAATTTCTACGATTTCCCTAATCTCTTTTCCCGGAGCTGAGGGGATGGCAATCATAACTTTGTCGATATTTAGCGATCGAACTACCTCCGGAATGTTACAGCGATTGCCGACTACAGTCAGTCTGCCAATCTGCTTGGAGATTTTTTTGCGGTCGTCGTCTATGAAAGCGATTGGCTCTAGTCCTACCTCTGGGCTCCTCTGCATCGTTTGCATCAGAGATGTGCCTGCACTGCCCGCACCGACTATCAGGACGCGCTCGCGTTGCTGAACTTTCCACGATTTTTGGTTCCATCTTTCCAGGGCTGGAATGCTGAAACGAATCGCCGCCACTAACAAAAAGCTGATCATAGTGTCTAGTAGCGGCAGCGATCGTGGCAGATTTGCGATCGGCGAATTATTTAGCTGGTAGAGTTCTTGGAACAAGATAATTTCCCCTGCTAGGGATATACCTATCAGCATCGTTATTTGTGCCATTTCTTCCAGGCCCGCATACCGCCAGTAACGCTTGTAGAAGCCGCCGGCATAAAATACTAGAAGTTTGACTGCTACAAATAATACTGTAACTACCGCTAGGCTCTGTAAGTAGGGAGTCAGATCCAATATGCCATCTAAACGAATTTCCAAGGCCAGTAACGGTGCGATCGCAAAACAAATTGCATCGATTATCAAAAAATGACGGGTTCTTAATCCCACCAACACTTTGCTAATTTTTTTTCTGATCATATTCTTCCGACGCTATTAGACAACAACTTTACCGTAAGTAGATCGAGTACCTAATGTTGAGGTAGTTTTTTATACCACCCTCTCCCCTGATATTAATCAACCTTTTAATCGTCGGGCCTCACTCAAGTGATATTATGGTTAAGGAGAGATTATCAAGAAGATGTCCCGTCTCTTAATTTCATTTTGGAGAGGATTTTTTCAGCTAAAATTTATAGATGCCACCTTATTGCTGCGTCTATCTTCTCCTACTACTGGTTCGATCGCTCAGAACTTTACAATTATTTACATAATTTCACCCAAAAATATTTCTCTAGGGGGATGGCAAACAATATATGTGTTAAAACCATGACAATGCTTGACTTAAGTGATACAGTGGATATCCTCAATAATGAGTTTAAAAGCCTAGGGCGTGTTTTCTTGCCTCGTTGTATCCTCGAAAATAGGCGTGCTCCGGCAGGGAGTCTTGAGGAACCCTTGGAGACTTAAGTACGGAACAGTGGGATTAGTTAAAACCGCTACTACCACCGCTCCAACCCAAAACCGGTAAGCCTGCGCCACGACCATCGACAAGTTGTCAATGGCATTATGTCGATACTCACAACCGGGACTCCGTGGTGAGACCCGCCAAAACGTTATAGTAAGTGGGTTCAGGGTGGCAACACGGTTTTATCGGTGGCAAAAAGCCGATCGAAGGAAATAAGTCTTATAAGGCCTACAAGCCGATACGGACCAACTCCGAAAGCTAGACTATCCGGTTCATTACGTCACTCGAACCGTGATTCGTGCCCACCAACCCTCGGCTATGGTGGAAAAAAGGAGGCGAATCACAGGAAAAACTAGGCCGTTCTCGTGGTGGTTTTAGTACCAAAATACACATCCGTTAAAGTGAGGGTAAAGGTAAACCTATAACTTTTATTCTGAGTAGCTTGTCAACGTAACAAGTCAATTTTTTTAGAACCATTGATGGAACAAGGAGCAGTAAGCGCATTCTGGTGCAGGTCCTCCGCGTCAACCCCCTGAAAGATTCGTAGGAGACAAAGGCGATCGCACGTCGTCGCATCCTTCGCGATCTACGTCGGCGAGGTATCCGTTTTACCATCCCACGACTTTCAAATGAACTGCGTCGCGATCCTTTTATCCGTGAAATCTACCGTCAACGCAATATAGTTGAATCTGCTATCAACCGACTCAAGCAATGGAGACGTATTGTAAAACTTCGTTGAGTTTATAAGCAATTATAAACAATAGTAGTATGATATTATCATGGTGGTCGAGTGAACTACACATAGGTTAAAAAATGGAAGCCTTAAATGCAACTAACTCCAGAGGCACATCATTAAATCAACGTCACACCGTTTCGCCCAAATTGACGAATTAGCTTTCAAATCCAAAAACCTCTACAATGCCGCCAATTACGTCATTCGTCAGAGCTTTATTTATGGATGGAAGTATGTCAGTTATAACGAAATGAACCGCTTGATGAAGTCTCATGAAGCCTACAAGGCTTTGCCTGCCAAAGTCAGCCAGCAAATCTTGATGGTGCTAGACAAGAATTGGAAATCTTTTTTTGAGGCGGTTAAAGCTTACAAGGCTGATTCTTCCAAATTCACTGGTCGCCCAAAACTGCCAAAGTACAAAGATAAAATCAAAGGGCGAAACCTTCTCATCTACACAATTCAAGCGATTAGTAGCAAACAGTTGAAAAAGGGAATCATTAAGCTTTCGGGTACTGAGCTTTCAATTAAAACCAAAGTCAGCCCCGACCTGGTTTGCTTTCGTTAGACTGGTTCCGAAATGTGATTCCTATGTAATTGAGGTAATTTACGATGAACCGGAGTCCACCCTTGGCGAGGCCAACTCTGTAGCTAGTATTGATTTGGGGCTGGATAATTTAGTAGCGCTAACTTCAAATCAACCGGGATTTATCCCTTTGTTGATTAACGGGCGACCCTTAAAATCGATCAACCAGTTCTACAACAAACGCCAAGCAAAATTACAATCCCAATTGAGAGGAAATCGCAAAACTTCACCACGGATTCAGCGCTTAACACGCTGTCGCAATCAGAAAGTCGATAATTACTTACATCATACCAGTCGTGTGATTGTTGATCGTTTGACAGCAGAACAAATTGGGACGTTAGTAATTGGCAAGAATGCCCAGTGGAAAACTGAAATCGAGTTAGGGAAGAGAACTAATCAAAACTTTGTCAGCATTCCTCACTCTCGATTAATTGAAATGTTGGAGTACAAAGCTCGGTTGGCGGGAATCACGGTAATTGTGAAGGAAGAATCCTACACGTCCCGCTCCAACTTTCTGGGTTTAGATCCAATTCCTGTTTACGGTAAAACAGAAAAAGAGCCTGTGTTTACTGGTAAACGGATTAAGCGTGGTTTGTACAAAACATCGACGGGTCAATTAATTAATTCTGACGTGAATGCTTCGTACAACATTCTCAGAAAAGCAATCCCAAATGCGTTCAGCTTTCTTGATAGGGAGCTGCGTAGTTGGGCCAATGCGGGTTAATCCGTTCAAAGTAAAAGTGAAAGGGGAGGGGCTTGAAGCCTCCCATGTCTATAAATGACTATACTTTTGCCAGCTATTGCTACCCGATATGAGAAATTGGCTGGAAATTATACAGCCATGATTACGCTCGCCTTTGTCTGTTGTGGTTATAGTTTAAAAACACGCCCTAGGGTGTTAGAGTTTACAAAAAATCATTTTTCTGGAGTAACAGATGGAATCAACTGAAAGTGGTATCGGATTTCCGGAATACTGGCAGATTCTCAAGCGCCGGTGGCTGCCAGCCTTAGCTGTATTTGCCTCGGTTGTGGCACTCACCACCTACGCCACGCTGAAGGAAAAAGCAGTTTATGAAGCAGAAGGAAAGCTGTTATTTAAGAAAACAACTGCTGGCTCTGCTTTAACAGAATTGGGAAAAGAAATCGGACAGTTGACTCCGGCGGCGGAGCAAAGTAACCCTCTGACTACCGAGATCGAACTGATTCGTTCTCTAGAAAATGTTGAAAAAACGATAAATAGGCTTCAGTTAAAAGACGAAACAAATAATCCTGTGAAAACAAAAGAGGTTTTAAAGAAACTGACAGTAGCTACTATTCGGGGAGCTGATATCCTAACGGTTTCATACAAAGACAAAAACCCAAAAGTAGCAGCCGATGTCGTAAAAACTTTGATGAATTTTTATATAGATAACAATCAAAAAGTGAATCGCCTAGAAGCTGTGTCTGTTCGACAGTTTATTGAAAAAAAACTGCCTAATTCCGACCAAGCTATGCGGAAAGCAGCGGCCGAATTGAGCAAATTTAAAGAAGAAAATAAAGTTGTAAATCTTGAAGAAGAAGCTAGCTCAGCAGTAAGAGTTATGGCGGGACTAGAAAGTCAAATCGACCAAGCTAAGTCGGATTTGCTCAAGGCACGTGCTCAGTCTAAAGCATTTGAAGACGAATTACAAATGAATCCCCAGCAAGCATTGACCGCCAGCACTCTCAGCCAATCTAGCACTGTGCAGGAAGCTCTGAGAGAGTACAAACAAATAGAGCGTCAGTTAGCAATTGAGCAAAATCGCTACCAGGACAATTCGCCTATAATCACTAGGTTAGAAACTAAGAAAGCTACGATGAAAGCTTTACTAGACCAACAAATACAACAAGTTTTAGGCGGGCAACAGCCGTTGCAAAATCAAAGTTTACAGATAGGAGATGTGAAACCAAAACTGATCGAAGAATTTATCAAGGTAGATGTAGAACGCCAGGGTTTGGCTGAGCGAGTTACTATTCTCTCAAATGCTCTAGCTGCTTACAAGCAGCGGGTAAAAGTTTTGCCGAAGCTAGAGAAGGAAAAGCGGGAACTAGAAAGAAAACTCCAAGAAGCCGAAGCTGATTATCAGGAATTGCAAAAAAAACTCCAGGAAATTCGGATTACAGAAAATCAGCAAGTCGGGAATGCTCGGATTATCCAAAAGCCGAGTGTTCCTGAAGAACCAGTGCGTTCTCGCAAGTCTTTATTGCTGGTATCTGGCGGCTTGTTGGGAACTCTGCTGGCTATAGCTGCGGCGCTGCTTTTAGAATCTCAAGATAAGTCTGTCAAAACTATTGAAGAGGCGAGGGAATTATTTGGGTTTACTTTGTTGGGGGTGATTCCTTTGCATAGAAAGTCTGAAAAAAATCCTCGGCGCAATTCCTGGCGACTTAAGTCTGCTTCGCAGGATTTAGAACAATCTCCCCGACAGATTGTTGTTAGAGATACTCCTCATACTGCGAGCAGTGCTGCTTACCGAATGCTTCAGGCAAATCTGAGGTTCCTGAGTTCTGATAAAGAGCTGAAAGTCATTGTTGTCAGTAGTTCGCTACCGCAAGAAGGCAAGTCTACTGTATCGGCTAATTTGGCTGTAGCTATAGCTCAATTAGGACGGAAGGTTTTGCTGGTAGATGCGGATATGCACTGTCCTGTTCAACATCGGATTTGGGATCTTCCCAATCAAGTAGGCTTGAGCAATGTGATAGTTGGACAAGCTGGGTTTGGGGATGCGATCGCCCAAGTCATGGATAATTTAGATGTGCTCACTTGCGGGGTAATTCCGCCTAATCCAATGGCTCTCTTGGATTCACAGCGGATCACTTTATTGATTAAGCAATTTTCGGCTACTTATGATGCAGTGATTATTGATGCTCCTTCTCTGAATGTTGCTGCTGATGCTCTGATTCTCGGGAATAAAGCAGATGGGATTTTATTGGTTGTGCGACCTGGAGTTCTTCATTCTGGTACTGTGGCTTTTGCGAAGGAGCTATTGAAGAAATCAAGCCAACACGTTCTGGGCTTAGTGGTAAATGGAGTAAGTCCTAAAAACGAACCGCACAGCCATTACTATTTTACCAATGAATCTTACGCTCAAGAGCAGAGTCCTGGCATCAATAAAATAACGAATAACCAGTAACCAATAACAAAAGTTAACAGTTAACTGTTGACTTTTGTTATTGGCAGCCGCACTCCGAAAGTCGAGCCGAGTCCTTCCCCAGGACTTTCGGCCCAGACACTGCCACCGTGGAGTTCCACGAGATGACGGACGATCGCCAATCCCAGTCCCAGCCCGCCGTAATTGCGTGTAGAAGTGCTGTCAGCTTGGCGGAAGCGATCGAACACAAACGGCAAAAACTCCTTGCTGATGCCAATTCCCGTATCTCTGACAACGATCGAAACAGAGTGAACCGGAGACGGCCCAGACAAGATGGCGCCACCCGCTGTTCCCGGTTCCCCATCCTCCGAGAGCGTGATTTCCACGCGACCCGACGGCGGCGTAAACTTAATAGCATTCGAGAGCAAATTAGACACCACCTGCTGCAAACGAGTAGCATCGCCCCTCACCGAGCTCACCCCTTCGCCACAAAAACTCACCAATTCAATTCCCCTAGCTTCAGCCTCAAGGCTCAGCGCCTTCACCGCCGTTTCTACAATCCGTGCCAAATCCACCGGGAACAGCTTCAAACACACTTTGCCGCTGACAATCCGGGAAACGTCGAGCAAATCCTCAATCATCTGAGTCTGCAACCGCGCGTTTCGCTCAATAGTCTCCAAACCGACAGCCGTTTTTTCAGCACTCATCTGGCGCTGCCGCAGCATCTGCGCCCAACCCAAAATCGCGTTCAGAGGCGTCCGCAACTCGTGAGAAAGCGTTCCCAAAAACTGGTCTTTAATTCGGTTGGCCTCCGCTGCTTCCCGGTAAAGCCGCGCATTGTCGATCGCCACCGCCGCATCCCGCGCCAAATCCTCCAGCAAAACTAAATCGCTCTCCCTGCAGCGGCGGCCCGACTCCCCGCACAGCAACGAAATCGCTCCCAGCGTCCGCCCGCGAGCGATCAGTGGCACGCAGATTGCCGACAGCACCTGGGAGTGGGCTCGCAGCACCAACTGCAGTTCCCTGTCGGGCACAACCGCCTCGATCACCCATTCCGGTATTTCGGCGTAAAGCTTCGACTCCCCAGTCCGCAGCACCTTTGCTACTCCGTGCCGTCCCTGGGGGTCTAGCGGCATACGCCGATCGATTTGCCACAGCAGAGCGACTTTGCTCGGATCTGAATGAGCAACTGCGTGCAAGCGGATCGAGCCGTCGGCCTCGACCAAATGCACGCAGCACCAATCCCCCAGCGCCGGTACTGTTAAATCTGCCAAACCTTGCAGCGCCTCCTCGTAATCCAGGGAAGCCGACGACAGCACAGCCAAAGCTTGAGCGCGAAAATAGGCTGTTTGGGTCGCTCGCTGGCGATCGTCAATATCCGTACAAGTCCCGAACCACTTGATAATTTTCCCCTCAGCATCCCGCACGGGCAATGCCCTGCCCAGATGCCAGCGGTAAGCCCCGTCAGATGCCCGTTTAAAGCGGTATTCCACCTCGTAAGTCCTCCCCGTCTCCACGGAGGTATTCCAGCGTTCTAGGCAGTTTTCCACGTCATCTGGATGCAAAACTGGCTGCCACCCCCAGCCTTGAGTTTCCTCCAGCGTCAAGCCGGTATATTCAAACCAGCGCTGGTTGTAGTAGTCGAGCCAGCCGTCGGGTCTGGCAGTCCAAACTATTTGCGGGATGGCTTCAGCGAGGACGCGGTACAACTGTTCGCTGGCTTCGGCGTGGCGACGGGCGGCCTGTTCCCGCGCCAATGCCCAATTCCGCTGTTCTTCGGCCTCTTTGCGAGCGGTGATGTCGCTAATCACGCCGATCCATTTGCAGGGATTACCTTGTTTGTCAAGCACTGCTTTGCCCCGATCGATCCAATGGAGCAAGCCACCCCCCTGGCACTGAACGCGGTATTCCTGAAAAAATGGGGCGGCAGAACTGTCTGGGGCACTCAAATACCGATCGACTGCGGCTAAAACTCGATCGCGGTCGATCGGGTGCAAGATACTGTTCCAAGCTGCTCTTGTCCTCGGAAATCCGCCTTTTGCGTACTCCAAATGTTCGTCAACGTGACCGAACCACAGCACGATCCCGGTTTCGATATCCCATTCGTAAATTAAATCACTGGCACTTTCTGCAGCAATCCGAAACCGCTCTTCAGACTGTCGCAGCACTTCCAGAAATTTAAAGCGTTCCGTCACGTCCAAAACCAGAGACAGCACCGATACCAACTGTCCCGAATCGCTGTAAAAAGCCGAATTGTACCATTCGCAGTGTACCAACGAACCCGACTTATTATAATTGCTGTTGCGAACTACATTGCAGCGATTTTCTGGTTTTTTTAAACTATAAATTGCCGATTCTACCTCTGATAAATCGCCCTTTGAAATAAAGTCCCAGTCGCTAAAATGCTTGCCTAAAACTTCTATCTTTTCCCATCCAAAAATCTTCTGTGCCGCCGGCGACCACCCGCTGAGACGAAAGTTTTCATCCCACTCAATCACCGCTAGGGGCGTATTTTCAAAATGAGAAGTGAGTTTTTGCAGCGCCTCGCGCAGGGATGCTTCTACTTGCTTTCGCCCAGTAATATCGCTAAAAGAAATAGCAATGCCGTCTCCCAATTTAACGGTCATAATCCGAAACCAGGCGACAATGCCTTCGTTGTTATAATAAATCTCGGTATCGAGGGGAATTCCTGTTTCTACAACTTGCACGTAACTGTCGAATAAATTGTTATCTTTATGGCCCGGCAGCACTTGCAGCAATCGCTTGCCGATTAATTCTTCAGGAGTACGGTGTTGCATTTTGGCCGCTGCGGGATTGACGTATTCCCATTCAAAATCCACAATTGTGGATTCGTCGCGGATGCTGCGGAATACGTTAAATCCGTCTAGAGATAATTCCTGAAAAACGCGGAAGCGTTCTTCGCTTTCTTGCAGCTTGCCTACAGTGTCAAGCAGGAGATCCTCGACTCGCTCGCGCTGCGTTATTTCTGCAAGCAATTGCTGGTTAATTTGCTGGAGTTCGGTTGTGAGGGAGGGGAGGGAATTTTTAATAGCAGAGTCGGCTTGCAGTCGATCGACCTTTTGGGTTCCCAGCGCCGTATTTCCTGGTGAAAAGGCTGCCCCAGCCAAAGCCAACACTTGAGGAACCCAGGGTATCAGGGATGCTACAGCCCACAAAGAGATGATAGCGGTTAAGGCTGCGATCGAACTTGACAGCCAGTAGCTGGGATGCACCAGCATCCAAACTTGCATCAAGTGAGTTGTCCCGCCGCAGAAAAACCAGGCTCCCAATAGGAGAAAGCCCTTGCTCAAAGGCACGTCTCGCTGCTTCCGGGCATAGTATGTCAGAAGTGCTGGAATTGAATAATAAGCCAAGGCAATTAACACATCGCTGACGGCGTGCAGTCCCATCAACTG
Organism: Microcoleus sp. T3_B1; assembly: GCF_036700445.1. Lineage (NCBI taxonomy): Bacteria > Bacillati > Cyanobacteriota > Cyanophyceae > Oscillatoriales > Microcoleaceae > Microcoleus > Microcoleus sp. T3_B1. The sequence goes on along the minus strand of NZ_JAUBOX010000055.1, from coordinate 20,123 downwards.
GGGTTGCCACTGGCAACAGCCATCTTGGGGAATAAAATTGTGGTTAAATGACATAATCTTAATAAATGCTTAATAAATGGCAGCATTTCGGCTTTCCTGTGCGATCGATCCTAGTTGCACTTGTGTTGCTGACCCGCTAATTTCTAGTTTATACACAAAAAAACCTAAAACAAGAGTAACTTTAGTCTGGGGAGCAAAGTTCACAGTAGGTTTTAACCTGCCTACAATATTCGTACATTTATTGAGAGGTTTAGGGAGAGTCAGATACTATAATTCCCAAGGAGGTACGAAATTCAATGCTATATTTTGAATTCACAACTTACTAAAAAACAGAGCAATCGAGCGCACTTGAGGAAGGGATTACTAAAGTGCCGTTCATTGAAACGGTTTAGCTAGAAGCTTGCAATATTCGATAAATTCATCTTTATGGAATCTATTTTTTGAGAAGTTTGCCGATTCAGAAATCCCTTCAACATAATAGGAGAATCGACCTCTACTTGGAGGCTCAGAAATCCTGCCGGAGCAGATTGATGCTTGGAGCGTAGCATCCCCGCCTCTGGCCCCGGAATCAAAACTAATCTGTACCTGTATCAAAGTCTACTAAATTCTGCTACTAAATCGGTTAATGTCACAGATTATCTTCCAGTAAAATTTCTGAAACCATCTCGAATTAAACATCCATGCGCTTAGAGCAGCTTCAAGCATTTCTTTCAGTTGCTGAAACTGGTAGCTTTCAGCAAGCGGCCCGGAAGTGTGGCGTTACCCAATCGACTATTAGCCGCCAAGTGCAGGGATTAGAAGCGGAAGTGGGTTTGTCGCTGTTTCACCGCACGGCCCACGCGAAACTGACTGTGGGAGGGGAATGCCTACTGCCTCACGCTCGCAAAATCTGTCAGACTTGGCAAAATGCTGCTGAAGAATTGGGAGACTTACGGGCGGGAAAGCAGCCGGAACTTTGCGTGGCTGCGATTCACTCGGTTTGCGCTGCTTATTTGCCACCTGTGCTGCAAAAGTTTTGCCGCGACTATCCAGACGTACAATTGCGGGTGACTGCCCTCGGTAGCGATCGAGCTCTGAAAGTCCTCAAAGATGGTTTGGTGGACATAGCGGTGGTGATGAACAACCGCTATTTTACTCAAGCCCCGGAAATGTTGGTTGAGGTGCTCTACAATGAGCCGATCGAGGTGTTGATGGCGGCGGGTCATCCCCTGGCCCAGTACGATCGAGTACCTTGGCCGGAATTGATTTGTTACCCGCAAGTGGTGTTTAAGGACGGGTACGGAATGCAGCGGATGGTGCAAGAACAATTTGGACGCATCGGTGCTAAACTTCATGCTGTTTTGGAACTCAACACTCTTGATGCTTTTCGGGGTGTGGTGCGACAGGGAGAGTTGATTGCTTTACTGCCGCATTCAGCTTTGGTGGACGCCAAGGGCGATCGCACTTTAGCAATTCGGTCGATCGCCCCAGATCGGTCAAATTCCAAGGTTTCGACGATCGGTCAATTGGCAGCAGAGCCCACTTGGACTCGCGAAGTGGTGTTGGTGACAACTCACGATCGAATGCAAATTCCGCCGATCGCCCATTTCTGGAATCTGGTACGCGAATTTGTGCCGCCATGTGATGTAATCAAGCTAGAAAAATCAGGGAGTTAATACCATTTTAGATTTTAGATTTTAGATTTTAGATTGGGAATGACTGATGAAATAATGGTTTGGATATTTCCAACAATTGCCTTCTTTTTGGGAACTGGTATAATTCGATAATTTTGAATTGAATTTTGGGAATTTTAAATTTAAAACGGTTCAAATATTACCAATTACTAACTACCAATTACTAACTACCAACTACCCATTACTAACTTCACAAGTTATGAGTGACGCATTTAGAGAATTGCTGCGAAAAATTGGCAGCGGAGTACACACAGGAGACAACTTAACTCGCTCCGAAGCAGCAGCAGCCACGCGGATGATGCTGCTGGGAGAAGCAACACCGGCTCAAATCGGAGCTTTTATGATTTCCCACCGCATTAAACGGCCCACTGGGGAAGAATTAGCCGGAATGCTCGATGCTTATGAACAATTGGGGCCCCTTCTTGCCCCCCCAAACCGAGAAAAAGGGTTTTCCGTCTCTACCGTCGCCGTGTTTGGCGTTGCTTACGACGGGCGATCGCGCACGGCTCCAATTAGCCCAATAACCGCCCTAATTTTAGCCGCATCTGGCGTCCCAACCATCATGCACGGGGGCGATACCATGCCAACCAAGGAAGGCATCCCCCTGATGGAAATTTGGCGCGGTTTGGGAGTGAATTGGGGAAAACTGAGTTTAGAAAAAGTCCAGCAAGTTTTTGACAATACGGGTTTGGGTTTTGTTTATCTTCCCAAGCATTTTCCTCAAGCCGCCGCTTTAGTTCCCTACCGCCGCGAAATTGGTAAACGGCCACCTTTTTCGACAATGGAGTTGATGTGGTGTCCCTGTGCTGGCGACGTTAACGTTATATCGGGTTATGTCCACCCGCCGACAGAAGGTATGTTTCAAAAAGCCTTTGAGCTGCGGGGAATCAAAAATTATACCACCGTCAAGGGATTGGAGGGAAGCTGCGATTTGCCGCGCGATCGTACTGCGATTATCGGCATTGCTAAGCCGGACGCTGAGTTTGAACGAGTGCTTTTAGCCCACGGAGATTACGGTTTTAGCAGCACAAATCCGGCCTTGGAATCAACCTCTGAGTTATTAAAACAAATGCAGGAAGTGTTGCTGGGAAAACCCTCGGAATTGATGCAGTCAGCTATCTGGAACGGCGGCTTTTATCTGTGGCGCAGCGGAGTTTGTTTGGATATGAGTTCGGGTTTAATTGAGGCAGAAACTTTATTGAGTAGCGGTCAAGTCGTGCAAAAACTTGAGGAAGTTAGCCAAGCCGTTAGTGTTTTGAGTTTAGAATGACAGTTGACAGTTGACAGTTGACAGTTAACTACTGACTACTGACTACTAGACATCTCCAATAATTGTGGAACAGGCATCTTGCCTGTTCAAAACAGACAATTCTTGCGATAACTAATGACTAATGACTAATGACTAATGACTAATGACTAATGACTAATGACCAATCATAAAATTGCCGTAATTGTGCTTGCAGGCGGTCAAAGTTCGCGGATGGGTAGGGATAAAGCTCTACTGGAAATAGAGGGGAAATCCCTCTTGCAGCGGGCGTTGGAAGTTGCCGCAGTTGTAACCCCCGAAGTTTATGTTCTGACTGCTTGGCCCGATCGCTATCGATCGACCTTAACCGAAACATCCCAATTTCTGGTAGAGTACAATCCGGGCTCCGGGCCCTTGGTTGCATTGACTCAGGGATTGAAAGAAATAGCCGCCGAGTGGATTTTACTGTTAGCTTGCGATTTGCCTTTGTTGGATGCCCAGATTATTCTGAAGTGGGCGAGTCAGTTAACAGAATTTCCCCCATCAACTTTAGCAGTTGTGCCTTATCAAAATTCGCGCTGGGAGCCTTTGTGTGGCTTCTACCGCCAAAAAGCTCTGCCCAGCTTGCAAAGTTTTATTGACAAAGGGGGACGTTCCTTTCAAGTGTGGTTAAATCAAATCTCCGCAATCCCTCTACCTGTAGGGGAACGAGAAGCAGTAATGTTATCGAATTGCAATACATTAGAAGAGTTTGAGCAATTAAAAGGTAAAATGGTTAACGGTTGACAGTTGACAGTTGACAGTTGACAGTTGACAGTTGACAGTTGACAGTTGACAGTTGACAGTTGACAGTTGACAGTTGACTGACTAATGACTAATGACTACTGACTAATGACTACTGACTACTGACTACTGACTACTGACTACTGACTACTGACTAATTACTAATGATTAACCAATATTGGTTGCTCGATCGCGATATAACTTTCCTCAATCACGGCTCTTTTGGGGCTTGTCCGATTCCCGTACTCGAAGCGCAAACCGCTTTTCGGGAACAACTGGAAAGAGAACCTTTGCGCTTTTTAATGCGGGAATTTGAACCATTGTTGGATAATGCCAGAAATCAGTTAGCAGCATTTATTGGTGCGGCTGACGAGGACTTGGCGTTTGTGCCGAATGCGACGACGGGAGTAAATGCTGTTTTGCGATCGCTCTGTTTTTCTCCGGGCGACGAATTGCTCACTACAAATCAGGAATACAACGCTTGCCGGAACACACTTAATTTTGTAGCCGAGCGTACAGGCGCTAAAGTAATAGTAGCAGAAGTCCCCTTTCCCATTGAGTCACCCGACCAAATTATTGAAGCAATAATTAAGTGCGTTTCACCGCAAACAAAGTTAGCTTTATTAGACCACGTTGTGAGTCAAACTGGTTTAATCTTTCCCATCAAACAGTTAGTGGGCGAGTTAGCTAACCGTGGCGTGGATGTATTGGTAGACGGAGCTCACGCGCCGGGAATGGTAGCACTGAATTTAGATGAAATTGGCGCGGCTTATTATACGGGAAATTGCCACAAGTGGCTGTGCGCGCCGAAAGGTGCGGGCTTTCTGTACGTGCGGCGCGACAAGCAAGATGCCATTCGGCCAACTACAATCAGTCACGGTGCTAATTCGCCGCGCGCTGATAAATCGCGCTTTCAATTAGAATTTGACTGGATGGGAACAGTCGATCCGAGTCCCTATTTGTGCGTACCTGTGGCTATTGATTTTATGGGTTCTTTGTTGAGTGGCGGCTGGCCGGAATTGAGGGCAAAGAATCATGCTTTAGCATTGGCAGGGAGAAAAATATTGGCTGACAAATTAGATTTGCCGCTGCCTTGTCCTGATGAAATGGTGGGTTCGATGGCTGTTGTGCCACTGGCAGACGGCCAGTCTGATGAGGTTGCAAAGGGAGGAATTCCACCTTTGCAAGAGGCGCTGTGGGAGATTTTTAAAATTGAAGTTCCGGTGATTCCTTGGCCGGATGCTAGTAAGCAGTTGGTGAGGATTTCGGCTCAGTTATACAATACTTTGCCGCAGTATCAATATTTGGCTAAGGCGCTGGTTGAGCTGACGAGAATTTGAGTAGGAGCTTCCCGAAAATAAACATAACACCCAACTACAAACCTTTAAATGTTTGTAGTTAGGGTGTCCGTCCTCATAGTTTGGGAGAATACAGACTATTCGTCATTACTACAAAGGTAATAAGGGTTATAAAACTAGGCACAATTAAAAGAAAACATCCTGCAATAAATCACCCTTAAGCGTCTTTGATTTTGCTACCATTTACCGAAACTAAAAAAACTAAAAAAACAGCTCTAAAGCCCGAACTGCCTAGACTTCACCAATCCGCCCAACCCAAACAAAGTTTGTAAATAACCCGCAAGATTTCCTAAGTTAAAACAGGGTTGTCAAATCGGATAGTGAACAATTTCCGCGCCACAGAATATAATGCAATACGCTTGGGTTAAAACTGTTTATTCCTCGGAGATTCCTTGCAGCATCCCCCTGGTTGTTGGGGAGTAGGGGTTGACTTTGAGCAAGTTCTTGTTCCCCCCTTTTTAAGGGGGGTTAGGGGGGATCGGCCTTAACTAAACGGTATTAGAATATAATGTATCCACACTTGCATTTTTGCAGACAAAACAAAGGAAATAAAAAGAGGCGAATACCATGTCCAATGCCATGATGGTAATTTACCCCTATCGCGAACAGTACACCTGGGTTTTTGACGACGAGAGAGTCGGACTTGTCCGAGAACCTTTTGTTCAGGGCGTCCCCGAAATGATTAACACGCTTGTCGCAGACATTCCCAATGCCGCTCAAGGTTTCCGACTTTTATTTTCAGCCAATCCATTTCCCGGATATCAAGCAGAAATGCTGTGGTTGAAAGCAGAATACGGCGGTAACTGGTATCGGTGGGAATCGAAAAATCTCGAAGGCTGGCTGTGTCCGGCTATGTTGAAATACTTTTCCGAAGCACCACCCAAGTTTTACTGCAAAGCTGAAAAACTGCAATAACCAACAGCAAGTCAATGAAAAACTTGTCAATTTTTAAAAGAGACTTTGTTACACCAGTCGATCAAACATCTCGAAAAAAGCCTAAATTCTTCCTCTATATAGTGGGGCTATTTTTCTTAGTTTTCACAGCCGCCATCTCGGCAACATTGGGGGCAATTACTGCCCTGTTAGCTCCCGTGGAACCGCCAATTATCAATAGAGTATTAGAGGCGACTGGCTTTGACTATCTATCCTCCAACCGCTCAGGATACCGCCTATCGCGGCCAGTTACTATCTTGATGTTGGGAATTGACCGCGTGCCGGAAGCAGCAGCCAATGGCCCTAAGATATTTAACGGTCGCAGCGATACAATACTCTTATTCCACCTCGATCCTAGAGATAAATCTATTAGTTTGCTTTCAGTTCCACGAGATACTAAAGTCGAAGTTCCCGGAATTAGCTTCAGCAAAATTAGCGAAGCCAATGCTAGAGGAGGAGCAGCTTTGGCGACGCGATTGGTTAGCAGTATGCTGAACAATACGACAATTGAACGATACGTGCGAGTCAGCAGCAATGCGTTTCGGGAATTAGTCGATTTGTTAGGCGGAGTTGAGGTATTTGTACCTCGCCCAATGTCCTATACAGATACCGCCCAAAAGTTAAAAATAAACTTAGGCCAGGGATGGCAAACTCTCAACGGAGAACAAGCAGAACAATTTGCTCGATTTCGCAACGACGGTTTAGGAGATATCGGCCGCATTCAGCGGCAGCAATCTTTAATTCAAGCTATTCGCGATCGCCTCGCAAGTCCATCAGTATTGGTACGCTTGCCACAAATTGTTCGATTGATGCAAAAATATGTGGATACAAACCTAAGTTATGAGGAAATATTGACGCTGGCCAATTTCGGTTTGCAATTGGAGCGAGATAATTTTAAAATGGTAATGTTGCCTGGACGATCGAGTTCAGAAACAGGGGATTTGAGGAGTTATTGGATTGTAGATGCGATCGGGCGCGATCGCATTATGACACAATACTTGAACCAGAGCGTGCCGGATTTTGAACAAGGACGAATTCGCAATCCCAGCGACTCCCTGTTGCCCAAAAACCTCAAAATAGCTGTCCAAAATGCTTCTAGCAAACCGACAACCGCAAAAACCGTTGCTGAATTTCTCCGAAAAAAGGGCTTTTTTAATGTATCTGTAGTGCAGGATTCGCCCCAGAAGCAGCGTCAAAGTCAAATTATTGTTCAGCAAGGAGATTTAGAGGCAGCCAATCTACTGCGAAAAGAGTTAGGCGGCGGTAAAATTGAAGCATCTTCTACGGGTGAAATCAATTCTGACTTGACGCTTCGCGTCGGCGAAGATTGGGTAAAACGATTTTAATTAGTCATTAGTCATTAGTCATTAGTCATTAGTCAGCAGTCAACAGTCAACAGTCAACAGTCAACAGTCAACAGTCAACAGTCAACTATGCCCAATTCCCCATTCCCATCATCATGAAAAGTGTTTTCCGAATTTTCCTGAGCCTGGTTTTAAGTTTAGTGTTGGCTGTTGGGTGGGTGCTGCTGAGTGCTACTCCGGCATTTGCCTTGCCGAAAACAAGTATTAATTACACAAATATTAATTTGTCCGATCGCGATTTTTCCAACTCGGATTTAGCGGGCGGAACATTTGTCGCTGCTGAAATGCGGGGAACAAATTTTCAAGGTGCTGATTTAACTAATGCGATTTTGACTAAGGGAGTTTTGCTGAATGCCAACTTGTCAGGTGCCAACCTCTCCGGTGCTTTGGCAGATAGAGTTACATTCGACGGCGCTAATTTGATGAATGCTAATTTTACCGAGGCAATTATGACTCGAACTCGGTTTTTTGATGCTGCAATTTCCGGCGCTGATTTTACTGACGCGATTATCGACGCTTATCAAGTGAGTATCCTGTGCGAGAAAGCAGATGGGGTCAATCCCGTGACGGGAGTTTCTACCCGCGAAAGTTTGGGATGTCCGTAGAAATTTACAAGTAAAAAAAATCCTGAGTAATTGTTTGATTAGATGCACCTGTAGCGAGGTAAAATACACAAATTAAAGCCCCTCTCCTGCAAGGCGAGGGGTTTGAGGAAATTTCCAAGTATCGGCTCTATCGAGCGCTACAAATGTCTGTGCTGGCAGTACCAACTACCAAATCGGAATTCAACAGCAAATCTAAATCGGTGTCGGGATTAACAGCATACAAATCGACTTTATCTCTACCCAAAAATACCCCGATCAAAGTCCCGATTCCCGCACCGCCGAGCACCTCTTCTGTCGCGATCGCCCGATCGCCCGTAACACCTGCAATCGCCGCCGCTGCTGCTGCACCCAAGGCCGTATTCTTAACCAGATTACCAACATTAACGCCCTTGGTAACAGTTTCTTTCCTAGTAATCAGTTGCGAAGTGGCATTGAGAGGCACTCTGCTGCCGTTGAGTATACTTAATTCTTGAGCCACAAACTGAACGCCCGAAGCAGTCGATCGCAATTCGCCACTAATTTTCGAGCCTTCGGGTATCAGCACTTGACCATTATTGCCCGTGATATCCGCAGCTACAGTCAGCGTAATTGGAGACTTGTCATTGGGGCCGAGCAAAATCTTGCCTTTTGCATACTCGATTGGGATAGTCACCCCCCTGGGAATTTGCACAGCAACAGACTCGCTAACATCAATCTTGGCAATGTAAGGAGAATTAATTGCTCTTGCTTGATTGGTACTGACTAATGTTTGATAGATAAAAGCAGCTACTTCAGCTCGTGTTGCTGACTTGTTCGGCTTGAGAGATTTAGGATTGGGATAGCTGACAACTAACTGTTTTTCAGTAGCAGCAGCAACGCTTTTGACAGCATAACTTTGAATCTCACCCGCATCATTATAGTAACTGAGAACATCTTGAAAATCGCACCTAGGCTCATAGCCCATTCCGTTATTTAAAGCGACTACAACTTGAACGCGAGGAATCTGCTGTGTCGGCCTAAAAACATTGCCGGGATAGCCAGACATCCATCCCATTTCGTAAGCTTCGGCGATCGCCCCGCTTGCCCAAAAATTAGACGGAACATCGGCAAACCTTACAGCAGCGCGGGTTTTTTCCTTTTTCACAGAACGCACCATTGCCGCGAATTCAGCCCGCGTTACCGGTGCATCCGGGCGAAAACTACCATCGGGAAATCCTTTGATAATTCCTCTTTCGGACAAATCTTGAATAAAGTCTTTTGCCCAGTAGTTATTATTAACATCCGAAAAAGCTGTCTGAGCAAAAGCAGGCGCGGGAGCTAGCATCGGCGCTGCGGTTCCGGCAACGGTTCCCAGTGTTAATAAAACAGATGTACCAGATTTAATGCGATGTAATACAGACATTTTTTGATTCTCCAATTTACACAAGCTTTTTATTGAGGAAAAGTAAGCTTTTGATAGGCTGATTTATTTCTGCCCAACTAGCTTTCCCCTCAGTTATGTAATCATTGTTGAATATTTTAATTTTTTGAGGAGGGAAGATACGGTCTTTTAAAATAAATATTTTGATGCTTCTTTGGGAATTTTAAAATGCTTAAATTCTTTAAAATCCTTATGTTGCTTATCTCCCTTATCTACCTTGTCTCTGCAATAAACAGGATTTAGGGACCAATACTCCGGACAGTTTTTGAGACAGAGGCTGAAACCCTCATTCTACCGTTAGCATTTGACCTCCCTGAGAAGGCTGAAACTCGCATTCTGCCGTTAGTGATTAAAAACTGTCCGGACTATTGTAGGAAGTACATCAAAGTTAAAGGTACTCGCAATGTCTAATTGTCGGTTTCCGTACCTACACCCGACGAGCCTTTCATCCCTGCGGTAATTCCCAACGGGGTAGTTCGCGCAGCGCTCAGATTAATCCCCTCTAAATATACCGAGGGACTTCCCGGCTGGTAGTTAAAAACTTTTTGAATCGGCGCGGGTTTAAGATGAAATATTTGTCAGTTGCGGATAGTATTTGTACAAAACCAGCCCCCGCTAGCGAGAGTTTTGAGCTGATGAATCGATCGACTGTAACCCCTGTTGAAATTTTACATCGGTGGCAAGGCGGCGTTAGCGCGATCGCTTCCGACTTCGATCACCTGGCAAGTTGGGAACTTGCGGATGATGTGCGATCGCGCGCTTTTGGCATTACTCCCGATAATGCAGCCGATGTTGTCCGCTGCAAAACCGATTTATTCTTTTCTCTTCTTGACGAACTGCATACTTTCCCCCTAAAGTCAACTGTTTTCCTCGAAACTTTGTGGAATCTTTGGCTGCCACTGGCAATGCAATTATCGACTGCCAAACAAAGTTTAAACCGTCCTTTAATTCAAGGAATTTTAGGAGGGCAAGGAACGGGAAAAACTACTTTATGCCAAGTTTTGAGGCTGATTCTGGGAAAATTGGGATATTCTACTGTCAGCCTTTCTTTAGACGATATTTATAAGACTTATGCCGATCGCCAACAACTCCAAAAAGCAGACCCGCGTTTAATTTGGCGCGGCCCCCCCGGCACTCACGATATTGACTTGGGAATCGCAGTTTTAGACAAGTTGCGCGGTTCTCAAACTCGCGAATTAGCAGCAGTTGACAATCCCCAATCTGATGCCATAAAACCGGATATAATTAAAAATATAGAAATTCCCCGGTTTGACAAATCTGCCTACGGAGGTGCAGGAGATAGAAGTCAACCCGAAATTATTTCCGGTGCGGATATTGTACTTTTTGAAGGTTGGTTTGTCGGCGTCAATCCGGTGGTTGATGCCAAATTGAACGAGTTTTTGGCGGCTGCACCGTTTCCGATTTCCACAGAGGGCGACTGTCAGTTTGCCCGCGATATGAATGCAAAGCTGCACGACTATCTGCCGCTGTGGAACCGATTAGATCGATTGATGGTTTTGTATCCCCAAGATTATCGCATTTCTCAAGTGTGGCGCAATCAGGCGGAACGGGAAATGATGGCTGCGGGGAAGTCGGGAATGTCAGAAGCCGAAATTAATCGGTTTGTCGAATATTTCTGGAAAGCGCTGCATCCCGAATTATTTATTAAGTCGATGCTGGAGGGCGATCGGGTGGATTTAGTAATTGAAGTTTTGAGCGATCGCACTGTTGGCAAAATCTGTCGGGCGATCGACTTAAAATTAAGCGATTAGGGAGAGTTAAAATTAACGCTTTAAGGACACAACATTGTTGTGTCCCTACCTTATTGCAGCCTTTAAGGACACAACATTGTTGTGTCCCTACTGTATTGCAGCTTATCGTGCATTCAATTGAGAACTCAGGACTTATGCAAAAAGTGGTTTGACGCGCGAATTAGAGGGGTAAGGCGCGCCATAAGCACCCTACAATACAGAGGTTTTGCATCGAGGATGGAGAATTTTTAAATTAACTGCCGGGAGTACCAAGATCGATCGCTTTCTGGATCAAATCGTCGGTAACTTCGCCCGGTGTACCTGCAGGCGTAATGTCGTGAGCCATCGAACGAAAAGCATCGGGATTGCCGCTTGAATCGGCAGGCAGTGGGATCTCTGTAGGAGCGGGAATATCAAATTTAGGTGCAGTTGCAGCGGCGGCAGCTTCGGCGCCGGCACCCGTGCGATCGATGTCACTAACGCTGAATTTTTTTGAAGCTTCGTAGTCTGCTGATACATTAACGGTCGGCAACTTTTGTTCTCCAGCTTCCGCGCTTTCAGTGATCTGCTGAGCGTCAAAGTTTTCAATGTTATTGACTTCTGGATTAATTTCAGACATAGCCGACTCCTTGCTAGTTTTATTTAACAATGCACTTTATTAATTATCACTTGAATCCCCAGCTTTTTCATCTACCCGCAGATGTATCGTTGGCTTCTATCTTAAGGATGATTTCTTCTAGGGTGGCGGCTCAACATTACACAAGTTTCTGAAAATAATGCAACTTTAGGCAAGCTCCAAACCCATACATACTCAGCCATTCCCCATTGTTTAATCTCAAATCTCAAATCTCAAATCTCAAATCGTATTACCTCTAGGGGATGGTGACTTGCACTTACAAATCTTGATACTTATATATTCGGGAAACATTTTTAAGGAATTTTATTTATGAACTCACCCGCCGCGACCAATCCTCACTCTCTCTCCAACGACACTCAAAACATCGTTCAGACAATCAACGGGTTGGGTACAGATGAAAAGCTGGCGCTGCTCTACTTTGTTTATGAAAAAATGGGAGATTCAGTTACACCAGCCGCTCCCGCCGCTGCCGACCCACAATTAGCTCCCATGCTGCTGGATGATTTTTGCAAGCTTTCCCATGACCAACAACTGAATATAATGCGAGGGATTGTCAACGGCGACGACACGCCGTATTCTCACGCTTACGGAGCTTTAACTGCTAACAATCAGTTGGTGGTTTGGTATGCTTGGGCTATTGGTATGGGGGAAACAATTGTCGATATCCCCGAAGGATATGAGGCAACTGAGGCTGTCAATGGCGTGTTGGGTCAAATTGAAGGTCTTGAGTTTGAACAACAAATTACAGTGCTGCGCGACGTAGCTAATACTATGGGCTACACCGATGTTAAACCAATTGCTACGCAGGCCGAAGTCGGGAAAACTTCTAGTCTTTAGATAAGAGTCTGCTGTTGCAACCTATCCTACACAAACTCTCCTCCTAGCAGAGAGGGACTCAAGAATAAAGGAATTACCCAAAACCTCTATATGTAGGGTGCGCCGAGGCGCACCCTACCGCTATAATTAGTAGTTGACATACTCCCGGGCCTTCAGGCGAGGGGATTCTAAGCTCAAACAGCAATTGCAGGCATAGCCTGTCTAACATCACCTAACTTAACGGTTGATGCCCCACCAAGGAAAACAAGCAAGTTATTTTTAGCTGCATTCTCGTCTCTATCATTCACCTTTTGACAGGACGGACAGCGCCATTCACGAACTGACAGATCCAACTCTTTCAGAACGTGTCCACAATGGGAACAAGTCTTACTAGATGGATACCAACGATCAATGAAAACTACTTGTTTTCCTTTCTTGTTGGCAACCCATTCGAGAATTTGGAGAAATTCGCCGAATGCCAGGTCTGAGATTTTACGTCCCCAAAGTCGTTGCATTCCTTTTAGATTCAACGTCTCAAAGCACAGCACGTCGAACTTATCAGTTAGTTCGTGAGCCAATTTCCAGAACCAATCAGAGCGACGATTCACTACGGCTTCATGTTTGCGAACTAGATTAAGTCTTGCTCTTTCTCGGTTCGCTGAGCCTTTCCGTTTTTGGGAATGCTGACGATTTGCTTTCTTAATAGCGTTAAGGGACTGTTTCAGGAATTGCGGTGATTCGATTTTCGTTCCATCTGAGCAGGTGAGAAACGTTTTTAAGCCGAAATCAAAGCCAGCGATTCTACTCGTCTCGACTTTGGTTTCAGGTCCTTCAACGCTGTCAACGACCACAACCATAAATAGCTCTCCTAATGTCGTGCGTTTAATGGTTAACGTCTTGACCGTCCCCTCTATCTCTCTGGAATTCCAATACTGATAAACGCGATTCCCAATCTTAATTCGATTGCCGCCTAATAATTTGTAGCCAGCTTGCTTGAGAGTGAACGATTTGTATCTGCGAACTTTCTTGAATCCGGGAGGTCTAACTCCTTTCTTGTGATGCTTAAAAAAAAGTTGGTAGGCGATCGAGATTCGTTGGCAGATATCCTGCACCGCTTGAGAGCCGACCGTTTGCCAGAACGCTTTACGCTTTCTGTGTTTGGCAATATGCGATTGAAGTTTTGCACAATTCAAATGCTTTCCCCACATCCGGTAGTACCGTTTATGGAGTGCAATGCAATGGTTATAAATCACCCCCGCAGCATTGATACTTCGCTTGAGGTGTTTATTCCGCTTGCTTTGATATAGCTTGAACTTCAATGTTTTCATGCTAACTATGATAACATAATAGGTAGCAATTGGGTAGCCAAATGGTCAGAGAAAGATTAAGTATTCGCATTGCCGTGAGTCGGCTAGAGAAGTTGCGGAGAATTGCCAAACAGAAAGAAAAAACAATGACCCAACTTGTAGAGGACTGGATTGATAAGCTTAAAGAGGAAAAGCCGTCCTAAAAGGACGGGGCTTTAGACCCAATTTTTCGGTAAAACCTTTTTTTGCTCTTAGTCTTATTTATTCTTTCGTGTCTTATAAGTAACCACACAAAATTAATTACATAAAGACTCCTTGCTAGGCAAGGGTTTCAGTAGAAATATTGTGTAATTAATTCTGCACACCTACTTAGCAATCCTCGCATCAGTTGTAAAAATATGTAGGGGTAGTGCTAAGAGTGCCTACCCCTGCCAAGGCGGGGCAACCGGGCGTGGGTTTTGCCCCTACAAGAATTACACAAATCATTTAGGATTGCTATAGAGAGGGACGAAAGTTTTTGTATGAGCCGTGAAAACCGGCCATTCTAATAAATATAAAACAATACGCTTGGGTTAAAACTGTTTATTCCTCGGAGTTCCCCCTCGCATCCCCCTTAAGAAGGGGAGTAGGGGTTGACTTTGAATAAGTTCTTGTCCCCCCATTCGTAGGGGCGGTGCCAAGAGTGCCCGCCCTTGGCTAGGGGGGATCGGGATTAACTGCACCGTATTGAAATATAAAAAAGTTTTCAGTCAGCAAATGAGTTTTTTCGGGTAAATTTTTCGCGGGAATTCGATCCGGAATATCGAACCTTTTTTGGGTTGACTTTCGACCGTGATTGTGCCCTTCATCATTTTGACTAAAGAAGCACAAATAGCTAGTCCTAAACCGGTGCCTGGATATTTGCGAGTTGTGGTTTGGTCGCCTTGGTGGAACTTGTCGAAAATGTGGGGAAGAGCCTTTTCACAGATGCCGATTCCTGTATCCCGAACGGTGATAATTAGCCGATCGCAATTTAATTCCCGCACCTCAATGTAGATGCTGCCCTCATGGGTGAATTTAACCGCGTTGGAAACGACATTGGCCAAAATTTGCCGCAGGCGCAACTTGTCATTAACTATAAACTGCTCCTGCAAGCACACGCTGACGGACATGGCCACATTCTTATCGGTGGCTTGATTTCCGAATTCCAAGGCCACATCCATTACTAAATGCGCTAAATGAAATTTTTCAATTTTTAATTCTGTGCGGCCACTCTCGATTTTGGAGAGGTCGAGGATATCGTTAATCAGCAGTAGCAGATTTTTGCCGTTATGTAAAATGCGCCCCACCATTTCTGTTTGCTGGGCGGTCAGCAGTTGTTTGTGCTGGCGCAGCAGCAATTGGGAAAAGCCGATAATCGAATTCATTGGAGTTCGCAATTCGTGGGACATGATGCCCAAAAATTGCGATTTTAACTTGGCTGCTTCTAGCAGTTCCAATTTTTGCTGTTGAAGGCGTCGCGCCTGATTTTCCAGTTCTTCCTGCTGGCGAATTAGCAGCTCGTTTTGCAAGTCTAAAAGCTGTTCCTGCTTTTTTAATTTTTCGATCGCCAGCGCGTTGTTAATCGCGATCGCAGCTTGTTTTCCCATAACCGCCAGCAGTTCCTGAGTATGCGCGTCAATCGCCGTGCTGTCTTTCCCGTTGCCGATGGCCAACACACCCAAACGCCCGCTTGGCCCCGACTCGATCGCCGCTGCACAAGCCGCCGCCGGCAACAAGCCTTTGCGGTACTCCGACCGCCACAGTACAGACTCTCCCGTCGCAAATGCTTTCCACAGCAGCTTGTTTTGCACGTGCGGGGTTTTGCCCTTACCAAAGTTTTCCGTGCCCCCGACAGCGCTGAGTTTGAGGCCGCTGCAATCCGACTCCAGGAGAGCAACTAGGCAAAATTCCGCTCCGGCGATCGCCTCCACAGTCGCGTCCGCGATGGCTTGCAACAATTCACCCCAATTACCCGCGCGCTGGCTCAATATATTTGTAAACCGCTCTATCACCTGTAAATCCCGCCCAGCCTCTATTACCGTCCGGGTTTCGCACAATTTTTCAGCTTTGAAGTTAGCTTCCGAGCGCGCTTGATGGCGCCAAAACTCTGGTTCTGCTTGGGGCTCGGCTTGAGTTTGTTTGATCGGTTCCATATCCATGTAGGTTCCCACCCACTCCAAAACTTCCTGACTGTCGGGGTTAGCGGGCCATCCTCTGGCCACGTTCCAGCGGTATGTGCCTTCTCGCGTCTGCAGACGAAATAGAATTTCGTAGCTTGGCGGCGGGAACTTAGAAGTGTGCGATCTCGCCAACAGACGAGGGCGGTCTTCTGGGTGGACGCGCGCCAGATAGCCGAAACCTAAAGCTGCTGCTGCTGGTACCCCGGTGTACTCCTCCCAGCGCTGACTGAAATAAGTCGCCCGGCCGTCAGCATTTGTTTTCCAAACTATCTGAGGAATTGCCGAGCACAGGCGATCGTCCTGAGTTTGGCAGTCGCCAACTTGCGGTTGGGGGGATGTTATTTCAGATACTTTGTGTAAGATTTCCGAGTCGGAAAACTCCGAGGGAAAAGACTTATTGCCGTGATACTGAGTCATAACAGGTTATATAAATAAGCGTTGGACTAGAGCCCTAACACCGATTAAAGACTCGTGCTGCTAGCTTTATTGATTTTGAGGGCCCAAGTGCATCAAAATTTTTTATACTTTAAATTTATCTGGGTAGTGGTATCCTTACCTCTATCAACGGGCGGACAATGAGATAATTCAGTTAAACTATTGAAACATTGAGAGCTTACCTGTCCCGATCGGGCTCGTGCAGGCATCGCGGCAAAATAACTTAAAAATTAACTTGCATTCTTGGCGGCTGCATGAGTATGCTTTAAAATGATGTGCGACCTGTAAAACCCTAAATCAGGACACATTCTCAAATTTTCTCAGTTTAGCTGAGTCAGTTGACGATATTTTAAAAATTTAGCGGGCTATTGGAAGAAAGATGAGTAAAATTCGCGTTGCTTTGGTAGAAGACCATGACCTGACAAGAGTCGGCATCCGCACTGCTTTACAACAGCGTGACACGATAGAAGTTGTCGGCGATGCAGCTAACGCTACAGAGGGATTGAAACTGCTTCAGTCTTCAAAACCTGACGTGGCAATTGTAGACATTGGCTTGCCGGATTTTGATGGCATTGAACTTACACAAAAGTTCAAAAAATCGGTAGCGGAGTCCGATCCCGATACCAAAATTTTGATTCTGACTTTTCAGGACAATGAAGAAGAAGTTCTGGCAGCTTTTGCCGCCGGAGCTGATTCTTACTGCATGAAAGATATTAGCTTCGATCAGTTATTAGATGTAGTAAAAGTAACTCACGAAGGTAACTCTTGGATCGATCCAGCGATCGCCCGTATCGTCCTGAAACAAGCTCGCACTCAGGAACCTGCGCCGGAAGAACCGAAGGCTGAGGGCAAAAGAGTCACAATTAAGGCGGCCGAACCTGAGTTTAGTCACATCATTGAGACTTACCCTTTAACCGAGCGGGAATTAGAGGTTTTGGAACTGATCGTGCAGGGTTACAGCAATGCTGCAATCGCCGAAAAGCTGTACATTACTGTCGGTACAGTCAAGACTCACGTCCGCAATATTTTGAACAAGTTGTGCGCTGATGACCGCACTCAGGCAGCCGTTCTCGCCCTGCGTTCTGGCTTGGTTGGATGAAGCCTTATCATCAGGCCAAATCAAGTTAAAAGTAGGGTGCGCTGGGCGCACCTTACTGCCACTGATTTATGGTGTGCAGTGTACACCGACTGACTAATTGTTACCAAAAAATTAGGGCAGGCAGTGTGCACTAGCCGAGCAATTGTTGGTTGTTAAAAAAGTGATAAAGTTTAAACCCGCATCTATCCCAGTACAGATATTTTTTTAAATATTTAAAAAAAGGAATCTACCTTAAGATAGATGCTAAAAAACTATCGTAGTACCAATACTTATTGTTGAGCGATCCCCAGTTAAATAAACTTCGATCGCACTGCCGATATTGCGCGATTTCACTTCATAAAAGGCGCAGGCACAGGCCAGATGACGATACTTTTAGGAATAGTTAAGCCTTAAAGAAATTATATCCGTAGAGTGATGCTGAGTTCGCTTAAATTTGCGAAATTAAAAGTATCTACTGCTACTGAAATATTTTAGAAAGAGGTATTATGGCCGCTCCAATTGAATTCAAGTTATTTGCTCCCTACAACAAAGGAGTTGCCTTGATTGGCTCTTTTTCTAATTGGGAAGATATTCCGATGGAAAAGGACAAAGAGGGGTATTTCCGCACGCGAGTTGAGTTGGAGGATGGCGTTTATCAATACAAATTTCGCGTTCAGTCGAAAAGCTGGTTTGTGGAACCAGATCAGTGGGTAGATGTGGTCGATCCCTACGCGACTGACATCGACGATCCAAGTCAAAACGGCATTGTTCGGATCAAAGATGGCGATCGCATTATCGATACCTACGTCTGGAAACACGACGACAAACCGCTGCCAGCCGATCGGGAATTAGTGATTTATGAAATGCACATTGCCGACTTTTCCGGTGGCGAAGATGATCCCTTCGCCCGCGGCCAGTACAAGCACGTCGTCGAAAAACTCGATTACCTAGTCGAACTCGGCATCAACGCGATCGAACTCATGCCCATCAAAGAATACCCAGGCGACTACAGTTGGGGCTACAACCCCCGCTACTTCTTCGCTTCCGAGTCCAGCTACGGAACCACAGAAGAACTCAAAAACCTGATAGACGAGTGTCACGGGCGCGGTATTCGCGTCATCATGGACGGGATTTACAACCACTCGGAAGCATCGAGCCCCCTCACTCAAATCGATCACGATTATTGGTACCACCACGAACCCCGCGATCCTGACAACAATTGGGGCCCGGAATTTAACTACGAATTCTACGACGAAAACTTAGGAACTTTCCCGGCGCGCCAATTTGCTGGCGATACAGTCCGCTTCTGGATTCAAGAATATCATCTCGACGGCATTCGTTTCGACGCGGCGCGACAAATTGCTAACTACGATTTCATGCACTGGGTAGTTCAAGAAGCCAAAAATGCCGCCGGCCCCAAACCGTTTTATACCGTTGCCGAATACATTCCCGACGATCCCAGCATCACGAATGTAGACGGGCCGATGGACGGCTGCTGGCACGACAGTTTCTATCACTGCATCGTTCCACAACTGTGCGGCGACTTTTTTGATTTAGAACGCCTTAAAGATGTGATTGACTGCAAGCGGCAAGGTTACTTGGGTGCTACGAATGTAGTGAATTATTTGACCAATCACGACCACGATCGCCTTTTTGCCGAATTGGGTTCGTGCGGGATTTTGGATGAAGCAGCATTCAAGCGAGCGAAGTTGGGAACGGTGGTGTTAATGACAGCAGTTGGCGTGCCGCTGATTTGGATGGGCGAAGAATTTGGCGAATACAAAGCCAAAACAATTGAGCAAGCTAAAATTGACTGGACGCTGCTAGGAAATGACCTCAATAAAAGTTTGTGGGAATACTACAAAGGCTTGATTCACCTGCGTAAAAATAACCAAGCACTTTACACAGAAAACATCGACTTTTTCCACGAAGACCCCGAATCGAAAGTTTTTGCTTACACTCGCTGGAACGATGAAGGTTCGAGAGTTGTAGTAGTGGTGAATTGGTCGGAAAATTATCTGGCAGGTTACAGCGTTCCCCACTTCCCTGCAAACGGAAATTGGCACGAATGGACGGGGAATTATGATATTGAATCGGGCGATGACAATATTATGATTGACTTGCCGGAATACGAAGCCAAAGTGTTTGTTTGGCAGTAAGGCAACGGAGGACAAAGGCTTTCGCCGTTTCCCTACCCCAAAATAATCATTATGTAGGAAAACGGCACTGCCTTTCGTCGTGTCAACTTAATCTATCAGTCCGCCAGTCCTCCCACCCGGCAGTCCGCCAGGGACTGAAGTCCCTGTCTAATAGCTGAAGTCCTCTGAAGAGGACTAATGAGTTTTTCAGTCCTCTTCAGAGGACTTCGGCTTTGAGGCAGGGGTTTCAACCCCTGCCGGACTGCCGGAGTGCGGGTTTAACGCTAAGTTGACACCTATGGGCATGGCGCCGTGTCCTACTCTGCTACACAAATACTAGACAAGTCTCGACATTTGCTTCTTACTTCATCGGGAGCATGGGAGCGGTTATCCCTCAGT
>NZ_JAUBOX010000180.1:0-2954 GCF_036700445.1 Microcoleus sp. T3_B1 | reverse complement strand
ACACCGATTCCGACAGAAACGCCAACGCCAACTCCGACACCGATTCCGACAGAAACGCCAACGCCAACTCCGACACCGATTCCGACAGAAACGCCAACGCCAACTCCGACACCAACGCCAACTCTGACTGAAATTCCGACAGAAGATTGCCTTTGTAACTCTCTATCCCTCCCAAATCTCAACCAACCCAATCCTGTAGAAAAGGTAGTTGTGAATAGTACGATCGATCTACCCATCACAGGTACTGCTAGCAATGAGACATTCGACGGCAGCAGCAGCGAGGATTATTTCCAGGCAAAAGAAGGTAACGATAACCTGTTTGGCGGCGAAGGAAATGACTTTTTCAACGGTAACGAAGGCAACGAGTTTATCTCTGGTGCAACGGCAGATGACTTGCTTTTTGGTGGCAAGAATCAAGATATTATTCTTGGTAATGAAGGAAGAGATACATTATTGGGAAATCGAGGACAAGATTCGCTAAATGGTAGAGAAGATAGCGACTTCATTCACGGCAACGAAGACTCCGATTTCTTGGATGGGGGCAAAGGAAACGATTTCTTATTGGGAGGTAAGGATAGAGATTTAATTGTAGGCGGTGAAGAAAACGATACTCTGTTGGGAAATGTAGGTGACGATACTGCCTGTGGTGGCGGTGGCAACGATTACTTGCGGGGTGATGAAAATAACGACCTACTGGATGGCTGTGAAGGCAATGATACGATTTGGGGAGGAGAAGACAATGATACCATATTTGGGGGAGCCGGAGACGACTTTTTAAGCGGCGATTTGGGAGATGATTTTTTAATTGGAGGAAGTGGGAACGATCGTTTTCTGGTTTGGGCAGATTCAGGGATGGATATCATTCGAGATTTTGAACCCGGAAAAGATGCGATCGCCCTTACTAGAGGTTTGACTGCCTCTCAACTGTCAATTAGTCAAGCCAACAGCGATACCTTAATCCGCTTGACAGCAACAGGTAAAATTTTAGCTACTCTCAATAACGTATCTGTTACTCAAATCGATCTGACAGAATTGAACCCGCCTACATTTTTAAACCGGAGTTTTTTATGAGGAATGTTAGGGGCGATAGCCAAAGAATCAACAGACTTTTCTACACAAGTTTGACCTTAATTTCAGCTATCCTCTTAGGAGGCTTGGGAAAGCTTTCCGAGTCCAACAATAACACAGCTTTAGCGCAAGAAAACATCCCTGTTAGCGGTAGCGGTGACGCGCAACTCCAGCCGATTTTGCAATCGTTGACAGAATTCATGCGCCACCGCTGCGTCGGTGCGGCCGTACTCGGTGTTTCTGTTAAAGGTAAACCCGTTGGTGTTTGGGGTCTAGGGCGCATGAAAGGCAGACCTACTAATAACTGGAATCCGGCTTGTGGCGACGATACGCAGGCTCCTCTGGCTGCGATCGTACCCGCAGATACCCCCATGCGTATGGGCAGTATCAGCAAGCCTGTTACCTTTGCAATGGTGCGCTGGGCGCTTAAAGAGACGGCGCGCGATCGAGCCGGTTTAGAACTGACTGACGACCAAATTGAAGGGATGAAATTGTTCGACCCCCAGCATTATCCGCCGCTAATTCCGGGTTTGAACAAGCAATATCCAGTAGCGATTATCCCTGAAAACTTGCACGCCGTATTTTCGGGAAAAGTCAAATTTCCCGTTCCCGTGAAAGACAGCAAGTGTGCCAATCTCAACTCAGGATTTGCAGACAAACAGTGGCAAAACGTCACCCTCGGACATTTATTATCGCACCGATCGGGACTTCAGCGCAGCGCGCCCAGATATGCTGAAGATGTCACCGCAAATTTGCCTGTGCTTCGCAATCTAAAAACCCCAGCGAATTTTCAAGCACAAGAACAGTTACTTGTCAGCGAATGGGGCAGCAAATCTATCAGTTCAGCAAAAAATCAACTCGGCATTTCTCCTAGCGCGGGCTATTTTTTGCCAAGTCCTACTTTAGGAGAAATTATGCAGGTTTTGGCTGGCCGATGCCTTCAGTATCCTCTCGGCCAATATCACTATTCCAATACCAGTCCGGCATTTCCTACGATTATTTTGGAGCAGCTTGTGGCTTCCGGCAGATCTGCTGCTAAGATGGGTAAACCAGAAACTCATCAAGGTTCGGCTTTGGAGGTTTTCTTCAAAACAAACTTAGGAATTTATACGGCGGCTGACCGGGGAATTTTTATGACCCAAGGAGTAGCAAATATGGTCGATCGCGAACCAGAAAAACGCCATTGGAACGGGAAAAGTTATTATGGTCAAGGATGGGATGTGAAGCGTCCGCACTGCATCTGGAAGGGTAGCTTCTGCGATTTTTCTACCTGGCTAAATCCGAAGCCGGGGAGGATAAATTGGTCTTGGAATTTAGGCATGGTTCCTTTTAGCAGCAGAAACACTGATTTGAGTCCCGGTACTGGTTCGCTTGCTGCGGAAGCGGAAGTTTTTCTCAAATTCATGTCAGAATATTGGGTAGCTGGTTATGAAAATAACCCGCGCATCGGAGAAAAGCGAAATAATCTTTGGAATCGATATACTGCCCACAACGGAGCGCTTGACGGTACTCATGCTTGGGGAATCCAGTTAGGGGGCAATAATAATCCGAAAGAGTGGAAATTGCCGCCGGTGGATGATAACGGTCGCATCCTTGATGATTTTGCTAATTTAAAGATGTATGCGGGCGTGTTGCCGGATGGAGTTGATATTTTTGTGGCTGTGAATCAAAGGGCGGATAAGAAATGTGTTAATGCTAAAGGTTACAATTGTGGGGATGCTTACGGACTTTTGGATAATTTTATTTTGTACGGTGTTTCTCAGGTGAATTGGAATCTGCTTGCACCTCGTGCAGTTGACAAATAAAAGTTACAGCAAATTCCATGTAAATGTGGTACACTACATTCAGTACATCAGCAGAAAAAATGAAAGCTTATTCGCTCGAGT
>NZ_JAUBOX010000054.1:0-53837 GCF_036700445.1 Microcoleus sp. T3_B1 | reverse complement strand
CACTACAGGTGCAGCTACTTGGAATTTCACCACCGTAGCTGACACCACAGCGCCGACAGCCGCCAGTTTCACCCCCGCAGACAACGCCACCAGTGTTGCAGTTGTTGCTAATTTAGTTGTCACCTTGAGCGAAGCCGTACAAAAAGGTACAGGCAATATTGTCATCAAGAAAGTCTCCGACAACTCAGTGGTGGAAACCATTGATGTCACATCAGCAAATGTCACAGTTACTGGCAGTAGCGTCACCATTAATCCCACAGCAAATTTAGTTGAGGGTATAGATTACTACGTTGAAATTGCCGCCGGTGCGATTAAAGACTTAGCAGGTAACAATTATGCCGGCACTACAGGTGCAGCTACTTGGAATTTCACCACCGTAGCTGACACCACAGCGCCGACAGCCGCCAGTTTCACCCCCGTAGACAACGCCACCAGTGTTGCAGTTGTTGCTAATTTAGTTGTCACCTTGAGTGAAGCCGTACAAAAAGGTACAGGCAATTTGGTTATCAAGAAAGTCTCGGATAACTCAATTGTTGAAACTATTAATGTGACGGCGGCTAATGTCACAGTTAGTGGCTCTACTGTTACAGTTAATCCGACTGCTGACTTGGCAGCAAACACTGCATACTATGTCGAAATTGCCAACGGTGCAATTAAAGACTTAGCAGGCAACAATTATGCCGGGATTGCAGGTGCAACAGCTTGGAATTTCACCACGGCTGTTGCCGCTGACACCACACCACCGACAGCCACTTTCACCCCCGCAGATAACGCTACCAGTGTGGCGGTGGGTGCGAATTTAGTTGTCACCTTGAGCGAAGCTGTACAAAAAGGCATCGGCAATTTGGTTATCAAGAAAGTCTCGGATAACTCAATTGTAGAAACTATTAATGTGACGGCGGCTAATGTCACAGTTAGCGGCTCTACTGTTACAGTTAATCCGACTGCTGACTTGGCAGCAAACACTCCATACTATGTCGAAATTGCCAACGGTGCAATTAAAGACTTAGCTGGTAACAATTATGCCGGGATTACAGGCGCAACCACTTGGAATTTCACCACTGCTGCCGCCGTTGACACCACACCACCGACAGCCAGTTTCACCCCCGCAGATAACGCCACCAGTGTTGCAGTTGCTGCTAATTTAGTCGTAACATTGAGTGAAGCCGTACAAAAAGGCATCGGCAATATTGTCATCAAGAAAGTCTCGGATAACTCGCTAGTAGAAACTATCAATGTCACCTCAGCAAATGTCACCGTTACTGGCAGTAGCGTCACAGTTAATCCCACGGCAGATTTAGCGCCTGGTACTGGTTACTACGTTGAAATTGCTGCTGGTGCAATTAAAGACTTAGCAGGTAACAATTATGCCGGTACTACAGGTGCAGCTACTTGGAATTTCACCACCGTCGCTGATACCACAGCGCCGACAGGCGCCACTTTCACCCCCGCAGATAACGCCACCAGTGTTGCAGTTGCTGCTAATGTAGTTGTCACCTTGAGTGAAGCCGTACAAAAAGGCATCGGCAATATTGTTATCAAGAAAGTCTCGGATAACTCAGTGGTGGAAACTATAAATGTTACTTCCACAAATGTCACCGTTAGCGGTAGTACAGTCACAGTTAATCCCACGGCAGATTTAGCGCCTGGTACTGGTTACTACGTGGAAATTGCTAACGGTGCGATTAAAGACTTGGCTGGTAACAATTATGCCGGCACTACAGGGGCAACTGCTTGGAATTTCACCACTGCTGACACCACAGCGCCGACCGCTGCCACTTTCACCCCCGCCGATAACGCCACTAATATTGCAGTTGCTGCTAATTTAGTTGTCAACTTGAATGAAGCAGTCCAAAAAGGCACTGGCAATATTGTCATCAAGAAAACCGACGGCACGCTGGTGGACACTATAAATGTTACTTCCCCCAATGTCACGATTAGCGGCTCAACCGTCACCGTTAATCCCACAGCAGATTTAGCGCCCGGTACTGGTTACTACGTTGAAATTGCTGCTGGTGCGATTAAAGATATTGCAGGTAATAATTATGCCGGTACTACAGGTGCAACTGCTTGGAATTTCAATACTGCTACTGCTGTACCGGCTTTCGTGGAAGACTCTAATATCTCCTTGTCTGGTGGAGATTACGGTTCTGCAAGCTGGGCAGACTATAACGAAGACGGCAACGTAGACTTATTATTGACTGGTATGCAGTATGGCTCAATACTGTACAAAAATACAGGGAGTGGTTTTACACAAAACACCGGGATTTCTTTGCCCGGTGTTCGTAATAGCTCTGTAGCTTGGGCTGACTATAATGGAGACGGAAAACAGGACTTGTTGTTGACAGGTGATGCTTACCCCAGGATCTCCCGGATATACAAAAACCAAGGCACTGGTTTTACAGAAGACACCAATATTTCCCTACCTGGTGTTTCCTTCGGCTCCGTAGCTTGGGCCGACTATAACGGAGATGGAAAACAAGACTTCCTGTTGACTGGCTATGCACCTTTTACCTTAGGCATTGTTTCTAAACTGTACAAAAATACCGGCACTGGTTTTACAGAAGACACCAGTATTTCCCTACCTGGTGTTTCCACCAGTTCCGTAGCTTGGGCAGACTATAACGGAGACGGAAAACAGGACTTTCTATTAACAGGTAATTCAGCTTCAGGTGAAATATCCAAACTGTACAAAAATACAGGGAGTGGTTTTGTAGTAGACACCACTATTTCCTTGCCTGGTGTTCAGGAGGGTTCTGTAGCTTGGGCCGACTACAACGGAGACGGAAAACAGGACTTCCTGTTGACAGGTTATGGAGCAAATTTTGTTAGAACCTCCAAATTGTACAAAAATACAGGGAGTGGTTTTACAGAAGACACCAGTATTTCTTTGCCCGGTGTTGGTGGTAGTTCTGTAGCTTGGGCCGACTATAACGGAGACGGAAAACAAGACTTTGTGTTGATGGGTTCGTCGATAACCAAAGTGTACAAAAATAACAGTGTTTATCCAGATATAACCGTACCAAGAATTAACAGTTTAACACCGATTAATAATGCTAATAGTGTTGCTACTGATGGAGAATTAGTAGTCACTTTCAGTGAATCAATTGCCAAAGGAACAGGAAATATTGTTATCAAAAAAATGGGGGATAATTCCATTGTGGAAACTATCCCGGTTACGGGTAACAATGCCACTATTAGTGGCAGTCAGTTAAAAATTAAACCAACAGTTAGTTTAGCTGAAAAGACCGATTACTATGTAGAAATTTCGGGTGGTACTATTCAAGACTTAGCTGGAAATTCTTCTGCTGGAATTAGTGGTAACGGCAACTGGAAATTTCAAACAATTGACTCAATTGCTCCCACAGCCATAAGTTTTACCCCTGCCGATAATGCTCGTAATCTCAACGTTTCTGCGAATTTAGTAGTGAACTTCAGCGAACCTATTCAGAAAGGCTCGGGCGATATTAGTATCAGGAAACTATCTGATAATTCCCTTGTTGAACGCATTCCAGTTACGGACAATAAAATTACCGTTAGTGGAAACCAACTCACGATTAATCCAACGGCAGATTTAGCCCCAAATACGGACTATTTCGTTAGAATTGCCGGGGGAGCAATTAAAGACTTAACGGGGAATAATTTTGCAGAAATTTACGACAATGATGCTTGGAACTTTATTGCCGATAAAATTGCACCCACAGCAACAAGTTTCACTCCCACTCATAATGCTACGGCTGTTGCAGTTGCCAGTAATTTAGTTGTCAATTTCAGCGAACCCATTCAAAAAGGCACGGGCAATATTGTCATCAAGCGAAAGTCTAATAATTCCGTTTTTGAAACCATTTCTGTCGGAGCAAATAATGTCACGATTAGTGGCAGCCAACTCACCATTAACCCAACTGCTAACTTGGAGCTAAACACACAATACTACGTCGAGATTACTAACGGTACAATTAAAGATTTAGGAGTAAATAATTATGCGGGGATAAGCGGAAATAGTGCTTGGGACTGGACAACAAATGCTGTTAATGTTCTTCCCACAATTTCTATTAATGATATTGAAGTTGATGAAACGGGATCGAATGCTATCTTTACCATTGCGCTTTCAACAGCAAGCACTACACCAGTAACGGTTGACTATGTAACCGTTGACGACACGGCAAAAGCAGCCGATAAAGACTATACAGCGATCGCCAAAACTCCGATTAAATTTGCATCAGGTGAACAAACAAAAACTATAACCGTCCCAATCTTGGAAGATAATAATATATGGGATCCTGATGAAACATTTAAAGTTGTTTTGAGCAACGCTCAAAATGCTGCGTTGAGTAATAAAGTGACTGGGGTAGCTAAAATCAAAGATAGCAATAAGCCTGTACTTAGCCTAGAAACTCGCCTGGACACCCCGATCTCTGTTCAAGAAGGAAACAGTGGTATTTCTAATACTTACGTTCCTATTTCCCTTGACAAACCGAGCAGTGTTCCGGTCAAAGTTAAGTTTGAAACTTATTATGGGCCAAATTGGGTGAACGACTTAGCAACGCCAAATGAGGACTATACCCCCATTCCACTCCAAACTATAACCTTCAATCCCGGAGAAACCAAGAAAAAGATCGATATAGCTATCAAAGGCGATCTCATTGACGAAAAAGATGAGTTTCTTGGTGTTCGCATCAGTGATCCTGAGAATGCTTTATTGTCTACATTATATAGGAATGATCGGGGTATATACATAGAAAACGATGATGCTCCGCCAGAAATTTCTGTAGAAAATATTACTCTGAACGAGGGAAATGCTGACGGGAATAACAATACCTTTTCTACCCAAGCCAATTTTACAGCTACTCTCTCTAAGCCATCTAGTCAACCGATTAGTTTCTATTATCGGACTGAAAATGTAAGTTCTTATGGTCAGATCGGGGCTGCCTATCAGCCGGTTCAACGGACTCTCGCAACATTTGCCCCAGGTGAAACCAGTAAGACGATTAGAATTCCAGTAAGAGGTGACACGGCATTTGAAGAAAACAGCACTTTAAAGTTTAAGCTGATTCTTGACACCTATGGCACTAATGGGAGCATCGCTCAAGATAAAGGCAATGCGATCGCAACGGTACTCGATGACGATTCCAAACCGACAATTTCTGTTCCCGATATCAATGTTGCGGAAATAGTTGGTTCCAGCAGTGGAGATGGAGTCGCTAATGTTGAGATTAAGCTGTCTAGTCCCAGCACAGAGTACGTATCGGTTAACTACGCATTCAAAGATGGTACGGCAATCGCGAATCAAGACTATAAGCCAGTCGCCGCTGGTACAGTCTCATTCGCGTCAGGCGAAACCACTAAATCCATATCGGTTCCGATCATTAACGATGGCAAGCAAGAACCGGACGAGACTTTTTCTGTCATTCTCAGCAATCCCGTCAATGCCCCGCTTGCCAAAGATACTGGAACCATTACGATTAACGACAGAATCGACCTTTGGATTGATGAGGCGCCCGTAAGCATGACTGAGGGCGACACTGGTAAAAAAGAAGCGACTTTTACGGTCAATCTTGCAAAAGCGCTCAACGTTCCAGTAACGGTTGACTACAGAACAACAGGTGCAAACAATGGTATCGATTATACGCACCTTCAGGGCAAGCTTGAGTTTGCCCCCGGAGAAACAAAGAAAACTATTAAAGTGCTGGTGAATGGTGACACCGAGATTGAACCTGACGAAACGTTTAATCTTGTTCTCAGCAATGCCACTAATGTCGCCCTGACAAAAAATACAGGTACAGTAACAATTGTTGATGATGACAAACCAGTAGCTACGATTAGCGATACTGCCATTATTGATGAGGACAAGGGAACCGCTACATTTACCGTCACTCTTTCTAAACCCTTGCCACCAAATGCACTGCTTGGATTTACAACTAAAGATGGTACAGCCAAGGGTTCTGACATATATAGTAATAATTCTGACAATGATTACACCGCACTCGACCCATATAATGCTCTTGATTTCGAGCCGGGACAAACCAGCAAAACTATCACCGTTACCACCAAGTCGTTAACGGATGACCAAAAAAACAGACTCCGTGGGCTTGAGGCTGACTTTGTTTACGTTAAACCTGATACCAAAGCAGAAGGTGATGAAACGTTTAGCCTTGTTTTAAAGGGTAATAGTTTTGTCAAGGCTGTAGGGGAGGGGACAGTTGTCATTGATGATTTTAATGACTCACAATCCTTCTATCCTGACGGTGCTAGACCCAACATTTCGATCGACCCTGTTGTCCTAATCCCCGAAGGAGCAGAGGGGACTACTACCTCAGCCATCTTTAACCTCAAGCTCGATCGCCCCGGCACAACCCAAGCTCCAGTTAGCCTTCGCTATCGCACGCAGGATGGCACTGCTACAGTTTTAGATAAAGATTACCAGGTGATCGACCCACAGCCAACTTTAACGTTTGCACCAGGAGAAACTGAAAAAACGATTCGCGTTAACATCAATGGCGACTCCAAAGCTGAATTTAACGAGCGCTTCAAACTGATCTTAAGCGGTCCAAGCAATGTCACCTTAGACAATAGTGTTGCACAGGGGATTATCTTTGAGAGTAGTAACGGTAAGCCGTCAAGAGCGAGTATGGCTCAACTCGCTTTTGATTTACTGGGAGCTTCGGCTGCCCAGGATAATAAAAATGTCGCTCTACCGTTCTTTGGGAAATTTCCAAGTGATTTACTTGAGAATAGTTTGTCTAAGGTGGGTCAAAGCTTTGCGAATGTACTGGTTGAGAACCCTCAACTGACTGGCAAAGAGCTAAAAGAAAAGCTAACAGCAGTCTTACCGCAGGGATTTTCTTTAGATCTTTCTCAATTTGAAGTAACAAATGATAAGTTACAATTTCGGATCAAGGCAGAGGAAAAGTTTGAAGAAACTTCTCTGGGGAGTAAGGGATTTAATCTCTTTGACCGCATCAAATTTAAAGACAATGGCGCAGGTGGCAGTTCTACAACATTGAATTACGATCTGGACGTGCGCTTAGAATATAAACCAGAACTCGGATGGTATATCGACACCGGATATACAGAACTCACCAGTCTAACTGAAGAACAAATCAAAGCCGGTTATAAGTTGTCTAACAGTATCATGGGATTTTTGCCTGTGGAATTTACTGGCAAGTCGGATGATACAGGTTTAAGTCAATCTCTGGCAAACTATCAATTAAATTTGCGCGATATTGATGGATCAGGAAATGACTCTGATGGCTATGGACTAACTGCAACAGAAATAGCACAGAATTATTCTTCAGCTAAAACTCAACAGGTATATGAGTCTGAATTGAAAGCAGGTGGGACGCTCAATCTTGCCGGTCAGGTGACAGACAAGTATTGGTTCGCGCCACCTTTCCAGTTCGACCTATCTACTGACTTGCCTCTAGTAACCTACAGCAACGGCAAAGAAATTAAACAAGAAAATCCAAATTCTTTCAAGCTTCATAACATCAAATTAGATTTAGGGAAAACGATAACAGATATTGTCAACCCAATTTTTGGCAATGATGGTTTTGTTTCGAGTATCCTTAAACCCATTCGACCAATTATTGATTTCCTCAAAAGCGATACTAAAATTTTTACGGGAATTGACAATGCCTTAAAAAGTGTAGATTTTGATGGCAGAACGACTTCTTTCTTTGATAGTGACTCTGATCGGAAAGTCACTATTTTGGAACTCGCAACCAAACTGGCAGAATTGTCAGGAGATCCTAAAGCAAAAGCTGCTTCTTTGTACGTCAATGCTGTTGTTCAAGTAGATGAGTTTAGCAGATTAGTTGAAGAATCTACTAAAGATGGTAATAACTTTGCACTGAGTTTTCAACCTTATACCTGGAGCAAATCAGGTACTGAAGAAGCACAAGGTTATGACTTAATTAAGAAACTAAGTAGCAACGCTCAAGAATATGCAGACAAGTACAAAGAGCTTGAGGAGAAGGAAACAAACCGTAAGACTGCATTAAGCAACAGTCTCACGCAACAGAAAAAAACATCAGGGGTAAAAAACCAAGTTAGCGGGACAAAAGATCAAAATAAAAAGAGTAAAGTTGCGGACAAACTGTCAGGGGTAATCGAGAATCTTAGCTTTCCACTCTTTAGCGATCCTGAATCCACTGGAAAGCTCTTGGCTGGAAATGACATTCCCATCATGACGTACAAACTGCCCGAATTAGATTTATCTCTAGCTGGGTTGAGATACGATCTCGTTCCAGGGTTATTGGGAATTGAGGGTGGTATAGATTTAAAAGTTCGTCCCATCGATATTGGTTATGACACCAACGGTATTAAAAAGATAGTTCAAAGCCTTGAAGCCAACAATGGTTATTGGTATCTGGCGGATCTTTGGCAGGGGTTTTATGTCAGCGATACAGAAAACGCTGACGGCACCGGCGACGATGTACCAGAAGCTACGCTCAAAGCATTTTTGCAACTGTATGCTGGTTTAAATAGCCCTGTACTTACGGCTAAGGTAACAGGGGGAATCGAAGGCACAATCGATATGGATCTGGTGGATCGTAGCACTCCACCAGATGGAAAACTGCGCGGTTATGAACTGAGCGATATATTGTATAATCCCGGTGCATCTTTCAACTTTAAAGGCTCGATAGATGCCCGGGCTAAGGCTGAATTTGGTGCATTAGGTATCACAAAAGAGTTCGACTTAGCTAAAGAGAATCTGTTCAAGTTTGAGTTTGGAGCAAAACAGGGAACAGTACAGGCCAGCTACATTAGCACCGCTACTCTGTTCTTTGATGCCAACTTGAATGGTGTGCAAGATGCTAGTGAGCCATTCACTCAAACCAAAGCAGATGGCAGCTATGAGATAGAGATTCCCCTTGAAACCTTTGATACTAACAAAAATAACTCCCTTGATCCCAGTGAAGGGAAGCTAGTAGCGATTGGCGGTACTGATACAGCCACGAATTTGCCCCTGGATACGCCCTTGTTTTCCACAGCCAACACGATGATGGTGACTCCTTTAACAACGCTTGTGGCGGAGTTGGCATTAACTGATATTTCTTTAGAAGAAGCAGAAACTCAAGTAAAAGCAGCTTTGGGTATTCCCTCTGGTGTTAAGTTGAGTCTATATGACTCTCAGGAAGCGATGGCTAATGAAGAACCTAGTGGTTTAGCTGTCTATGCCTTGGACGTTCAGGTTCAAAACACTATTGTCCAAACAGCTAAGTTTATTGATGGAGCAAGTAATCTATCGCTGACTCAACTTGCGGGGGCGGCAATTGGCGCGATCGCCAATCAAGCTAAGGGCGGCACTCCTTTAGATTTGGGTAAAGCAGAAACAATCTTAGCGATGGTTCAAGGAGCCATTACTCTAGCAGCAAAGTCCGATCCAAAAATCAATCCAACCCAGCTAGAGAATGCCGCTAAAGCCGCTGCTCAAATCATGGCTCTGGGCAATCAAATGGTCAAGGAGCTCGTCGCTAGCGGTCGCCCCATCAAAGATATCGCTCTTGACATCACCAAATTGCAGGCGGTGTCTGTAGGTCAAATTGCGGTGGGACTGCCGGAACTGGCTGCGGGCACTGTGACAGTTGAACAGTTCCTCGCTAACAACACCAAAGAGGCGATTCTGGCTCGGATGGAGAAGGTGAAGGTTAATGACCCCACTGTTCGCCCTGTTGTCGAGACGATCGATGGTAATAGCCCGATCGTTCCAGAGGAACCTACCTCTGGCGAAATCGACACCGAAACCGACACCGAAACCGGCACTGACACCCCAACACCGATCGCTCCCACCCCACCGATCGCTCTGACCCCATCAGTAACAGCCTCAGAAACACCCACACCATCGGAAACAGCCTCAGAAACACCGACACCATCGGAAACAGCAACCCCCACCCCAACAACTAATAACCTCTCAGACGATGAGTGCATCTGCGACAAAATTACCTATCCCAACTTAAACCGACCAAACTCTGTTGAAAACACCATACTCGACGCATCCGGCCTTCAGATAGGCACTGCCCAAAACGATGAATTACTAGGTAGCGATGCTGCCAACATATTCGAGGGCAAATCCGGGGATGACAACCTATACGGTGGTGCCGATAATGACATTATTAATGGCAACCAAGGCAATGACTTCATCGCCGGAGGCAAAGATGAAGATACTCTCTACGGAGATGAAGGAAGCGACATCATCCTTGGCGAATCGGGTAACGATTTAATCTTCGGAGGCAAAGGCAATGACTTCTTACATGGCCGCGAAGGTATTGACATCATTTATGGCAACAAAGATGATGACTTCATCGATGGTGGTAAGGATAATGACACCTTATATGGAGGCAAAGGTAACGACATCCTGCTTGGTAGTCAAGGTGATGACAATCTGTTTGGACAACAGGGTTCGGATACAATCTGCGGCGGCGAAGGTAATGATTTAATCAACGGTGATGAAGGAGCAGATATCCTGGGAGGGTGTGCCGGAAATGATACCATGCACGGAGGCGCCGATAACGATACTCTCACTGGTGGCAAAGGCAACGATCTCCTGGATGGAGGCATGGGAAATGATAGTTTGATTGGTGGTAGTGGCAACGATATCTTTGCCTTAACAACTGGTGAAGGATTTGATATTATCGCTGATTTTACCGTCGGTCAAGACTTGATTGGATTAAGCGGTGGTTTGAGTTTTGGTCAGTTAGAAATAACTCAAAATACTCAGGGAACTATTATTAAGAATCTCTTGACAGGGGAGCAGTTAGGTGTGATGGTTGGAGTGAGTGCGGATGCGATAACATCGGCTAATTTCATGCTGGTTTAGGAAAGGAAAAAAAGCGCGATCGCCCTTCGGTACAAAAAGACCAAAAAAGGCGATCGCCCTTTACTACATCTTCCGCTGAAATTCCTCAAGCACATCCATCAACTGAACTTGACACTGCATTGGAATCAAATCTGCCAGCGGCACTTCCCGCTTGCCGCCGCCCAACTTGACTGGAATTCCTTGCAAAACTTGTCCAACTTTGTCAGCATCTAAATCGCCATCTTCCAGCATCGAATAAAGTTGTTGGGCAACAACTGTATGCAGGTGGGCATCATTGAGATACAAATGCCACTTGGCAATATCAATGTAGACATTTTCGCCGATTTCGGCTGCTAAGGATTCGATCGCCTGTGTAGTATTAGCCATATCAAAAAAGCCGAAAGTTATTTGTTATCAATCAAAAGACTTAACAAATCGCCGCCAACTGCCTTCAGCCCGAATCTTTAGTGAGGGGCGAATAATCGGCGATCGCAAAATGGTAAATCGCGTGGGCCAAAACTACTAGAGCCCATCCACCCGTTACCGAAATTGCCCAAGGCCAATCAGCCTTTTGCAAATTGTGAACAAACCACAAACCTGAATTGGTAGCAGAAAAAAGACCGACGTGGATAGCAAAATTCATCCTGTCATCTAAGCGACGGTACTCTGGATCATTGCGATCGGGTTTGCGGGGCCAACGAGGAGGCATAGTTTTTCACTTGATAGTAGTTCAGTGCCTATTTTAATCATAAGTGCAGCTTTTTGAATGCTGCATCCCTCTTTCGGCAGGAAACTTATACCATTTTTCTAAAGATGTGCTATGGATGAAGTCTTAGCCCCCCCGCGGGAGGGGGGGTTGGGGGGGTAATATCTAGCGCTACTTTATGAAATTGGTATTATGCCTCTACATTATTTTCATAGTCTCCAGACTTGCCACCACTTTTACTCACCAGGCGAATCGACTCAATGGCGATCGACTTTTCCAATCCTTTCGCCATATCATACAAAGTCAGCGCCGCCACCGAAACCGCCGTCAGCGCCTCCATTTCCACCCCTGTTTCCGCCTTAATTTTCACCGTCGCCCGAATTTGATACCCCGGCAACCCAGCATCCGCTATTACCTGCACCTCCACGCTACTCAGCGGCAGAGGGTGACACAGAGGGATCAAATGTGCAGTCTGTTTCGCCGCCATAATTCCAGCCAGCCTTGCAGTGCCCAACACATCACCTTTCGGCGCATTCCCCGCTTCAATCGCCGCAAACGTCTCCGGCAGCATCCGCACCCGGCCAGCAGCCACAGCTTGCCGCACAGTGGGCACCTTCGCCGAAACGTCCACCATTTGGGCTTCCCCGCTGTTGTTGAGGTGAGTTAGCTGTGCCGCATCGGGCAATTTAGAAAAATTTTGCGAAAGGTCTTGCATTATTTTGGTAATGGTGTTACTGTTAGATTCTGTGAGAAAAGAACTTAATCAATTTTAGATTAAATCTGAACTCAACAGGGGCTTGTAGCTTAGTTGGATAGAGTGCATGGCTACGAACCATGAGGTCGGGGGTTCGAATCCCTCCAAGCCCACTACTAAAAGTTATGAATTTTGAGTTTTGAGTTTTGAATTAAGAAATTAATCCAACTCAACCTTCAAGACTCATAACTTTTTTAATTTGTACGTTTTACATAAAACCCACTCTTTGTGGAACAGGCATCTTGCCTGTTTGTAAGAATGGTGCGCGGGGACAAAAACCCGGTTTCTGCCTCAATATCTGTCGCATAGATTCACGATTTTTGGGAGAAACCGGGTTTTTTGGTAAGTCCCATGATTGCCTCTTCCTTCTTGCTTCTGTAATATCATCGATTCAAAGCATAAACATCTTTGCCTCGACCGATCGCAAATTTCATCGAATTAGACAAGCCCTTGCTAGACTGAGTAATAAAAACCAGCAAAGCCAAGCCAGCGAGTCCAGCCGCAAAACCAAACATATTTCTGTAGCCAACTTGTTCAGCCACAAAGCCTAAAGTCGGCCCCGCAACCGCAATCCCCAAATCAAATCCGCCAATACAAAGCGAAAACAAGCGGCCCCTTTCATGAGGTTCGCACCTGTCCGACATCAGCGTTACCATCATCGGCAAAACCGTACCGCCCGCGCAACCTTCAACCAAAGCTGCTATTAAAAAAGCACTGGTGTTGTTAGCAAAATACAACAATAACATAGATACGGCATAACAGATTAAGCCCCCAGAAATAAACAAGCCGCGACCGTATTTGTCCGAAGCCCGTCCCGTGACCAACCGTATACCGAAACTGGCGATCGCCGCCGTAGAATAAAATAATCCCGGATTCAAATTAGCCTTAGTTTCTTGGATAAACAAAGGCATAAAAGTGCTCAAAGTTCCAAATACTAAACCAACCACCAATAACACTAAAGCCGGAATCCGCACTCTCGGATTCCACAGCATTTCCCAGTATTTTTGGCTATTTTTGTCCTCCGATAGCGAGTCCGATTTTGTTAAATCTGCAAAATTAGGTTCCGCAATTTTGCAGGTAAAAAATACAGCCGTTGCAGCGAAAGCCGCCGACATCACAAACAAAGGAGTATAACCAACCCAAGCTTGCACAAATCCGCCAATAGCCGGCCCAAATGCTAGACCAATAGGATTCACCAAGCTCATGTTACCGATTAATTCGCCCCGCTTTCCTGGCGGCGATAAATCTGTTACCAAAGCGCTATAAGCTGTAGTAAAAGCGGCGATACTAATGCCGTGAAAAACGCGAATAAGTAACAGTAAGGGGATAGATTGAGCTAACAGGTAGCCCAAAGGGGCGATCGCAGCAACTGACGCACCTAGAAGCAAAACTTGTTTTCGCCCCCTGCTGTCGGCTATTTTGCCCAATTGTGGCCTCGATAGCAAAAGTCCGATCGCAAATGCACCCATCACAAAACCAATTTGCTGTTTTGTGCCGCCCACATATTGAACGTACAACGGCAAAGTTGGCAGTAGCGAAGCCAAACTCGACCAGAATAGCAGGCCTGCGGTGAATAAAATCAGTAAGCTGCGTCTGGGTTGGGGATCGATTTCCCTAAAAATATTCAAGATGCTAATTCCCTTTAAATCTTCCGAGTGCACTCAAAGTAAGTTCGAGTGTCTCTATCATTGTGTTACAAATCCTTAAGATTTGCACCAAAAAAGTTGAAATTCGACTCACTGTCAACTGTCAACTGTCAACTGTCAACTGTCAACTGTCAACATTCTTACCAATCAACCTCAGCCCTTTCCTCCACCACCCGTTCATAAACCCACTGGGTTTCTATCGCCAACTTAGGCCAACTAAACCGGCGTTCCAAATCCTGATAAGCATTGTCAACCAACCACTGCGCGTAACCCGGATTTTTCAAAACCTCCAAAATTCCCCAGGCCAAAGAATCCCGATTGTTTGCCTCAGTAACAACGCCAGTTTTAGTGTGCAGCACCACCTCTGGAAGTCCGCCCGCATCCGAAACCACCACAGGCACTCTTGCAGCAAAGCTTTCTAACGCTACAATCCCAAAAGGTTCGTAAAGACTGGGGAAAACCGCGCAGTCAGCCACCGTCTGGAATTTGTCGAGATGTTCCTCAAACATGAAGCCTGTAAAATAACACTTATTCCAAATTCCTAAATGCCAAGCCAACTGTTTTAGATGGTCTGTATTGCCGCCGCCAACAATTACAATTTTCGCTTCCCCCCCCATTTCCCAAATTACTTTAGGTGCAGCATTTAGAAATACAGCAATGCCTTTTTCGGAGCTAATTCTTCCTACATAATATACTATTTTTTCGTCGTCTGTCGCAAACTGTCGGCGGAAGTTCATCGCGTCAAATTCGTGCCAGCGCGGTTTTTTCTCCGACCTAATTCCGTTGTAAATTACCTCTATTTTGTTCCACGGAGTCGATAGTACCCGTTCGGCTTCCCGCCGCATATAATCACTGCAAACAATTAGTCGCCAAGCATTGTAAGCGAGGTCGTTTTCCTTGGCATTAATGTAGCGCTGCCCTTCATTGTGGATGCCGTTGAAGCGCCCGTATTCGGTGGCGTGGATGGTGGCAATTAGCGGTACTTTAAAGGTATGCTTGAGGGCGATCGCCGCATCTCCCACTAACCAATCGTGAGCGTGGATGATATCAAAGGGGCCTTCCTCAAGCATCAGTTTCCCGCCTTGGTGGCCCATGCTTTGGTTGAGGTTCGCCACCCAGTGAAAAAAGTCCCTGGCGTGCCCCACCACCACCCGATGCACACGTATTCCTTCTACCACTTCGTACATCGGTGCGTGGCCGAACTCTACTGTAATTAAGTGAATTTCGTGTCCCAGCTTCACCAATTCTGGATATAGTTCCGATACGTGGCGGGCGATACCGCCTACGATTCTGGGAGGAAACTCCCATGCCAATACCAAAATTTTCATCTTTCTCCCCTCCAAAGCTTTTATATATCTTAATGTTTAGGATTAACAGACTTATTGTATAATTATCAACCTTAATTTTGAGTTGAACGCAAGTTGATGCCCAATGCCTGACTTTTGGCAGCAACAAAGACAGAAAATCATGCCTCAACCGGGTTTTTGCATGAAATTGCTCGATCGCCATTACCTGAAAAAAACAGGTTTCCTCAAGATTTGAGCCACTGAGGGCAGCAATGGCGATCGTGGCTACCAGCTTACCCTTTCTTCAAAATCGGCTCCAATTCGCCGCGAAAACGGGTCCAAGCAGCAGCCGATGCAGAATTAGAAACAGCACCCTGACGCATCAAAATCGCACCGTCTTCAAAGCCAACAATTCCGTACTCTCCAGATTTGGACATTCGATCGATCGCCGGTACGATCTCCCGCAACTGTCCCCGTTCCGTGCGAAACGCAGCCTGATACTGCTGCAACTGCCAGAGATCGGCAATTACATATTGCATCTTCACTGCCTGCCCCGCATCATTGCGGAGTTCCAACATCGGAAACCTGAGAATTTCCCGCCTGCTTGACAAAATCGGCACAATAGTATTCGTCGCTGCCACGCTAGCATCAGCAGGAATTTGAGCCAATAGCGGCCGCACTTGCAAAACGTGCTGCCATTGTCTGACGAGAGGAACCTGCACCCAAGGATCGATCGCATCGGGCAAAATCAAAGAAAAAGTCCGATTTGGGTTAGAAGTGAAGGTAAAAAATAGCGACAAGCAGATGCAAAACGCCCAAAAGCGGCGAAACTTTGAAGAAGAAGGCAGAGGAAATAAAGCAGAAGGAAAACGCAAAAACATTCTTTCCTCTCTCACCATTCTATCTTCTTCCTTTTGACGCTGGGCCCACCACAGAATCGCCCCATAAAAAAGCCCGGGAACCACAGTCATCGCATAGCGAATATTAATCGCCAGCACCGACTCTCCTTTCGCTAAAAATAGCTTCAGCAGCGGAAATCCAGCTATCATCCAAGACGCAGGCGCGAAAGCTGGAACCAAAGCTAATGGCAACCACTGGCCAAGGAGGTATCTAATCTTAGCAAAAAACGGCGTAAATAATTGAGCCACCAACCGTCCGGGATTGCTCACCATTCCCCAAATAATTTCTAGAGTAGAAGCTTCATCTCCCTCGGCATATTGACCGAAGCGCTCCATCATAAACCGCTGGGATATATCAGCAGAAAACAAAGGCATAATCAGATTGGTCAGGACGATCATATAACCAAAACTGAGTATGCAGACAGCCAAACCAGTCCGAGGGTAGCGTCGGCTCAAAATCAGGTAAACTCCGACGCCAAATAAAACAACTCCCCCATCTTCTCGCACGGCCAAAATTAAAGTGGCCAGAATCCCAAACAGCGGCCACCAGCGCTTCTCCATCGCCAGCAGCAAGCCAAAGACATACAGCGGCATTTGACAAATATCGTGAAAATTGCCCATAGTCGGGCCGATGACCGCGTTAGCGCAGTAATAGCTCACAACAATTGTCGCCGACAGCCTCGGTTCCAGATAGTGTCTGGCGAGAGCATAGAGCACTCCTCCCGCCGCCGTAATTAAAGTCACTTGCAACACAGTCAAAGTGACGGGCGAGGGAAACAGCGAGTAAATTGGCAGCCACAGCATCAGCGCCGGGGTGAAATGCTGCCCCAACCGGTAGTAAGATACCTCCG
This sequence comes from Microcoleus sp. T3_B1, assembly GCF_036700445.1. Taxonomy (NCBI): domain Bacteria; kingdom Bacillati; phylum Cyanobacteriota; class Cyanophyceae; order Oscillatoriales; family Microcoleaceae; genus Microcoleus; species Microcoleus sp. T3_B1. Next base: position 36,897 of record NZ_JAUBOX010000054.1, on the reverse strand, counting down.
GGAGCTGGTTTTGGTGAACCACATTAGTGGACAACGCCGAAGAGAGGGAACTCTCAAACAACTGACCCCGAGTGCCATTCCAAAAAAGTTGATTGAAAATGCCTTGGTCGTAAGTAGCGTAAAAGCTGTAGTAGCGGTGCAGCGTCAGCAACAGGCACAGCACAAAAAAGGCGGCCGCCACTTGAACCACCACCCGCAGCGACTCATTTTTCTTCCATCTCAAAAATATCATCTGCCCGCTTGTAATGAAATTATCGGACAATAGCATAAATCTAAAGTAAGTATTAAATTAAAGTAGAAGTGAAATAACTCGGCTCGGCAATGCTCAATTATTTTCACCCGATCGAAAAGCTCAACAGCGTCCATCCAACACCAGACAGCAGCGATACCGACGGTTCTCCCGAACAGCCGGCCCATTCCGCACCGCTTTTACAGCTTTTGCTGTTTGTAGACAAGCGTCCCTCTTCCAGGGAACAGACCAGACACATCCGCAAGTCCCTAAAGGATTTGAAGGCAGAGTGGGACTTTGAGCTTCAAATCATCGATGTAGGAGAACAGCCCGATTTAGCCGAACACTTTAAACTTGTAGCCACTCCCTCGCTGCTCAAAATTCATCCAGATCCGCGACAAACTCTCGCCGGCAGCAATTTAATCGCCCAACTCGAACACTGGTGGCCCCGGTGGAAGCGTTCTGTAGAAGAATACGCAGCTCAGCAACAGTCGGCCCCAGCTATTCCTGGAACCCTGACTGACTCAAAACCCATCTATTCCGTTGCTTGCGCGGCCGAACTTGTGCAGCTTTCCGATGAAGTTTTTCGCCTCAAACAGGAAAAAGAACACCTGCAAGAGCAGTTGCAGTTGAAAGACCGGATTATTGCGATGCTAGCTCACGACTTGCGTAATCCCTTGACAGCCGCATCTTTGGCTTTGGAGACTTTGGAGTCAAGTCAGAAGGTGAAAGAGGGGGAAAAGTCGCGTTTGACACCGAGTCTGGCGGCTCATTTGATGAAACAAGCCCGCCGCCAAATCCGAATTGTCGATCGTATGATTACAGATATCCTGCAAGCAGCCCGGGGTACAAACGCTCAACTTCACATTGAACCAAAAAGAATCGAACTGGGGGCGATTTGTCAAGATGTAATCCTGCAGTTTCAAGACAAATTTCAGGCGAAAAGTCTGAACATAGAAACAGACATTCCCGCAGATTTGCCCTTGGTTTATGCCGATCCCGATCGCATCAAACAAGTCATAGTCAACCTGCTGGACAACGCCAGCAAGTACACGCCCGACCAAGGAACTGTTAATCTTTCAATTCTCCACCGCACCGCTTACAAAGTTCAAGTCAGCATTTGCAACAGCGGCCCGGGAATTCCTGAAGAAGATTGCGCGAGCATTTTTGAAGACAGCTTTCGCTTGCAGCGAGATAAATCAACAGACGGTTACGGCATTGGACTGTCTCTGTGTCAAGGCATCATCCGCGCCCACTACGGTCAAATTTGGGTAGACTCTGTACCCGATAGAGGCAGTTGTTTTCACTTTACTCTGCCCGTCCAAAAATAAAAGTTAGCTGTCAGTTGTCAGTTGTCAGTTGTCAGTTGTCCGTTGTCAGTTGTCAGTTGTCAGTTGTCAGTTGTCAGTTGTCCGTTGTCAGTTGTCAGTTGTCAGTTGTCAGTTGTCCGTTGTCAGTTGTCAGTTGTCAGTTGTCAGTTGTCAGTTGTCCGTTGTCAGTTGTCAGTTGTCAGTTGTCCGTTGTCAGTTGTCCGTTGTCCGTTGTCAGTTGTCAGTTGTCCGTTGTCAGTTGTCAGTTGTCCGTTGTCCGTTGTCAGTTGTCCGTTGTCAGTTGTCCGTTGTCCGTTGTCCGTTGTCAGTTGTCCGTTGTCAGTTGCAACCGAATTTGATATTACAGCAACCGCGCCCGACGGTTAGGACGTTCTTAATTCCTAAAACCCTTGCGGAAGATTGCTTATTGCTTCTTATTTCTGGTATACAGCTCAAATTTTCCGCAGTGCAGCAATAATCTGTGCGTTTGCCTTGGGAAAAGTAAATTGGTCAATTTCATCGAGTGTCACCCAGCGAATTTCATCGCACTCGATCGTTTGCGGTTCCCCGCTGACGTGGCGGCAGTGGTGCACGTATAGTCTAACTGTAAATTTAGTGTAGTCGTGGTCAATTGTAATCAAGCGATCGCCAACTTCTACGACAATCCCCAACTCCTCCATAATTTCCCGTTTTATGCAAGCTTCGATCGTTTCCCCCGGCTCTATTTTACCGCCCGGAAACTCCCAGAAACCCCCGTGCAGTCCATGTTGTCGGCGCTTGTCAATCAAAATTTGTTGGCGATCGTTCCAGATTGCAGCAACGCCGATAACTTTGTGGGCAACAGGAGAAACAGACATATTAATTAGGAATGGGGAATGGGGAATGGGGAATTGGGAATGTAAGAATAATATCAATAATTATTCAATTATTTAATCTAAAATCAACCCTCTAAAATCTAAAATCTAAAATCTAAAATCTAAAATATTAAGCCCCCATCTTGCGAGGGGGGGCTTGACACTTGGCTCACTTAAATGTTAAGAATCTACTAATCATCCGAGCCATGTCTCTCACTGGCTTGTATCGACTTTTCAAAAGTCATTCGCTGTTCGGCATTTTTCAGAAAATAACCGCTAATCATAGCCGAGGCGAGCAATCTACCCAAATGTTCGCGACTGGTAGTGACTGTCACCCCGAAGTGTTCCGAAGGCAAATTCCCCAATAGTCCAACAATATTTCGTTCCATTACTTGAAACACTTCGTGAGAAGTCGGCTTAGACAACTGAGAAACTGTGTCGGGAGCCATTGACTGCACGTATTGCCATAATAAGTTGGCATTTTCTCCGTCTTCTTCAAAGAATTCTGGGGATTTATTAGATGAGTTGCTCACGAGTACCTCCGTTTCAGAAACAGCTTGTTATGTTAGACGCGGGCGGTTAAATTAAATAACCCTTATCTGATGGCTGCTGATCTTTATTACTAAGTAATTACTAATGTAGCAGGACAGTCATAGCAACCAAGTGGGCACAACCGAATTAAAAGCGGCGGTTTTTACGATTTTAGATTGGGGATTGCAAGTGGGGGGGACCCGATCGCCAATCCCCAATCTAGCTAGCTGGCTAGATAATCGTTGATATCTTGCTTGCGCTTGCGGAGTTTGGTCAAAGCTTCCCGTTCTATTTGCCGCACTCGTTCCCGACTGATGTTGAGACGATCGCCTATTTTGGCCAAAGTTAGGGTTTGCCCGTCTTCTAAACCGAACCGCAACGCGAGCACTTCTCGCTGTTGCTGAGTCAGTTCCGCCATTAGGTGGTCTAAGTCAGTCCGCAGGGAAGATTGCAGGGCAAAATCTTCTGGCGTAGTACCGGTATCTTCCAACAAATCGCCCAACTCTGTATCTTGATTGTCTCCCACGCGCAAGTCCAGGGAAAGTGGCAGGCGCGCCCGATCGAGATATTCGCGAATCTGTTTGGGAGTCAATTCTAGCTCTGATGCCAATTCAGCAGCCGTGGCCGCGCGGCCGAGCTGTTGAGCAAGTTGGCGCTGAGCCTTTTTAATTTTGTTGAGCTTTTCGGTGATGTGGATCGGCAAGCGGATGGTGCGGCCTTTTTCGGCGATCGCCCGGGTAATTGCCTGACGAATCCACCAATAAGCATAAGTAGAAAATCTGTAGCCCTTAGTCGGGTCAAATTTTTCTACTCCCCGCTGCATCCCGATCGTGCCTTCCTGAATTAGATCCAGTAAATCTACGTTGCGCTTGATATATTTTTTGGCAACAGAGACTACCAGGCGGAGATTCGCTTCCACCATTTGGCGCTTTGCCCTTTCCCCCTGCTCGATCGTCCGCTGCAACTGTGCCTCAGACAGCCCAACTGCCTGTGCCCATTCAGCCGCCGTCGGGTCGCGGCCTAACTCTTCGGCTAAAATATTTTTCTCCTGATGCAGTGCGGTTGAGCGCTGTACCTGTTTCCCGTAGAGTATTTCTTGCTCATGGGTCAACAAGGGAACGCGGCCGATTTCCCGCAAGTAAGCGCGAACAGAATCTGTATCTGAGGACTTAAGAGTTTTCATGAGCTTTTCCCGCTGAGGATCTGTGCCTCTAAAGGTTTGCGGTAGTCGCAAACCCCTAGCTTTAGCTGGGAAGGAAAGCGGGCGGGGACTTGCGCTTTCCTTCCTTTTAAAGAGGCTTAATTTTATGGTAGCTAGCTACTACTCCCAGTCAGCACCGTCTCAGGTTAGGTTTTGGTTGGGGCGAGCACAATACTACGTTATGTTAAGAATCTTAACATTTGTGAGAGCACTTGACTACACTTCTTCATATTTATTTCATGCCAGCCTGGACTGTTGATACGAGAGCAATTGCTTTCCTGGCTTTACAGTTTGCATCAATATAAACAAAATCGGCCAAATCTCAGAGGGGGAGAGGGGCACAGGGGGATATGGGGCACGGCTGTTTCATTATCTTGTAGGGGCTGCCCCCCGTGGCTGCCCTGAATATGAAGTTACAGATATTGATGAACCCGCCCCAACAGATAATGACTAATGACTCATGACTAATAACTAATGACCGAAAACATCCAGGAGACAAGCCCCCGGATTCATCCGTCCAGAAATAAAAAACCTGTATCGGATAAACTGGCCCCCGAATTTATCCGTGGGCTCAATGCTTCAATCTAAAATCTAAAATCTAAAATCTAAAATCGATTGACTTCTTTGCCGTTGAGCTTCGTACAAGATGAGGGCTGCGGCGATCGACACATTTAAAGATTCTACGCCACGACTCAGGGGAATTTGGATTTGTCGATCGGCCAAACTCCTCAATTCTTCCGACAAACCAGAGCCTTCGTTGCCCAAAACTATCAGAGTGGGCACTCGCAAATCTACTTCCCAATAACTTAAACTTGCCCCGGCGACGGTTGCTAAAATTTGCATTCCTCCATTTTTATACGCAGAGACTTCGGCGGTTAAATCTGGACTGACTGCCATTGGCAGCTTAAACCAAGCTCCTGCTGAGGCGCGGAGCACTTTGGGATGGTCTAAATCGGCGCACTCAGCGCTCAGCAGCAAACCGTCGGCATTAGCAGCCGCAGCCGTGCGGACGATCGCCCCCAAGTTGCCGGGATCTTGGATTGTTTCTAGGGCTATTCCTAAAGTTGACAATTTTGCGGGATCTGTTGCGGTGCGGGGTGCGGTGGCGACAATGCCGTCGGGTTGGACTGTAGTGGCGATCGACTCTAACACTTTTGCACTTACTAATTCTGTGCGATCGGCTAAATTACCAACTTGCTGCCAAAGTTCCCCGTGATCCTCCAGCCATTCGGGAGTGCAACAAACAGTTGCTAGCGGATATTTGGCCGCGCAAGCTTCTTCGAGCAAGTGCGTCCCTTCGAGTAAAAATAATTGTTGTTCCCTGCGTCCCTTCGAGCTGTGCAGCTTGCGGATTTCTTTAACTAGGGGATTTTGAATACTTGTCAACATTGTTTAATTCAGCAGAGCGAATGGGGTTATTGCCTGTATCGGGTTAACCCCAAACTTCCTTCTGCCTTTGGAATGCGGAACCCGGGACTTGAACCCGGAAGGCTTGCACCACATGAACCTGAATCATGCGCGTCTACCAATTCCGCCAGTTCCGCATCGGTCACGAATTACTACTCTGCCATACCTCCGCGAATCTGTCAAGTGTTTTGGGGAATTTATTTTTTTTCTGGGCTGCGAGTAATAGGGAGAACTTTGAGATCCCCCCTATCCACCCTGCTTAATTAAGGGGGGCTAGGGGAGATCCAAATTAATATTACACGTTTTTTGCCGCCCTTCTCTTCCACCACAAACCCATTCCAGCAGCCACAAACGTACCAACAGCAGTCATCGGTTCCGGTACAGGTTCATACTCATAAATTGCACTAACTGTAGTGTTAGCCACAACCTTACCCCCAAAACTACCTCTAGCCGGACTCCCCAGAATTTGAGTCAAACCAGTTGTCGCCACGCCTGCAGTAAAAGTATCACCATCGCAGCCAGTTAAAGCACTTAAAAACTGCGGCAAATCATAACTCTTCGACACAGTACCAGAAGCCGAACCGCTAACACTTCCCGTACCGCCACTAGCAATCCTCGTTTCCGGCGGGCTCGCTAACACACTTAAAGTCAAATTAGGGTCAACTTTCAACAGCGGAATATTCACAGCAATACTTGCATTAGTCGCCGCCGTCCCCATAAAATCTCCCGTCAAAGGAGTAATGCTAACACTGTTATTAACAGTAGATTTAACCGTAACATAAGCCCTTAATAGTGTTCCTAACAGCGAATTAAACTTGGGTAAAACCACATTCGTGCTGCTATTTAACGGCTGCGAACCCAAATTCACAGTGTAAGTTTGAGTAAGAGTTGCCGCTTGTGCAGAAAAACATTGACTGACAACTGCAAAACTCAAACTTCCGCTAACAATTCCCAACTTTTGAAAAACATTCATTTCGATAAACTCCTACAATAATAAAGTTGCATTTTGTGGCACGGGCGTCTCGCCCGTTAGGTTAATCGTGGCACGGGCGTCCCGCCTGTGATTAATCTGCGGTTAAAAACTCCAAACCCGCAAAACCAAATTACCCAGCAATGACGCTAGATAACTCAAAACCCAAACAGTATAAAGTATACTCAAAGGCGCGTAAGCCGCCAAAATCCATTGCGTTTCCGCTGCTTCCTCCATCTCCTCCCTCCGCAACAAATCCACATAAAAATCAAACGACCTTTGTCGCAGATTGTTAATGCCAGTTCCAGCTACTAACAAATAATAACCGTCAAATCTATTCAACGGATTCAAATTAATTGCAACTGTCAGCAAGGCGGCCACCATCAACAAATAACTAATTTGATGCCAAACCGGATTTGACTGAGAAAACAGCCACATCCAAACAGCAAATGCCCAAATTGTTACTTGGATTAATACTCCGGCTGCTACTACTAAAACCCGCTGTTTCCGCCTGACTAAACTGTATTGATCGCTTGTATCTGTGTAACATCCGGGGATGAAACACATAAACAGCAATCCAATTTCTTTAACTATGCCGCCGTAGTGTTTGAGCGTGAAAGCATGACCTAGTTCGTGCCAAGCTATTACCAGCATTGTCAGCAAGACCAATTGGAAAATAGTCTCATTTTTTCCGGCTATCCACAACTGCTGATGTGAGGCTGCGATTTCGGCAGAGGAAGCCAACCACACTGCTACGGATGAAGAGATGAAAGCGCACAGAAAAAAGCCAAATTCCCCTGTCCAAATCCAGCGTAATTTGTCGATGTGCCGCGATAGCCAAACATCGGGATTGACTAGGGGAATTGTGAAGGATAGCAGGTTAAATTTGGCTTTCGGTGGCTTGGTTCCTTCTAGCATTCCTGCTTGTGCTAAGTCTTTCAAAAGATTTTGCAGATTTTCTAAATCGAGGTCGTATTCAGCGAGAATATTAGTTACTGGTTGTTGACTTAGTTGCACAATTACCTGTTTGTCAAAGTCGTCTACTTGAATACAGGTAATGTCTTCGGGATTGCGAAGTATCCAATGACCGTCGGGATGAGGTATCCACTGCACCGCTGATTTTAGTTGCATGGTTGGGCAGAAGGAAGAAGGAAGAAGGAAGAAGGAATTACGCGTTTTAGGCCGAAACTCGATCCCCCCTAGCCCCCCTTAAGAAGGGGGGGACAAGAGTGTTCGTAAATTCTCCCAAAATATCGGGGGAAGAGTGTTCGTAAATTATCCCAAAATATCGGGGGAAGAGTGTTCCTAAAGTCTCCCAAAATATCGGGGGAAGAGTGTTCCTAAAGTCTCCCAAAATATCGGGGGGGATAAGAGTGTTCCTAAAGTCTCCCAAAATATCGGGGGGGATAAGAGAATTTACTCAAACTCCCCCTTCTTAAGGGGGATTTAGGGGGATCTGGACTTTTGGATCGACCACGGGGAACTGTGCTTGAGTTTTATTAAATTGTCATGGATCGATCGCCCAATTACGTTTGTATATTTCCTCCTCTGGGTTTTTGAGCATTTCGAGCAGGCCTAAGTCTTCCTGAAAACGGAAAGTTTAAGGGCTGAGTTTTCCCCTGTTTTAATGAAGCAGGGAAGTATTGAAGTAGTTTTTGAAGAAGCTTTAGTGATATTTGTTTGGGCTTTAGACTTTAATCCAAATTTCACCTTTGTGTTCATATTATCAGAAAGCATAAAAAAAGCAAGTGTAAATTCTAACTATTTTAGGAATTACGCATTTTCCACCTGTCATTGCCTGGAAAACGAGCGTGTAGCGGATGTTTCTGGTTGAGGCTGGGATTGCTATCCCCTTGCAAGGCGTAAGTCATAATTAAGTTGCCGTAAAAAAGTTTACACAAACTTTACGATCGCACATAGAACTTGGGTGTATGATAATCGTGAAGAAGCAAAAAATCATATAGATTACGCATTAACAAAGTATTTGTCCGATCGCCCGCCTGACCGTTAGCAAAGCGCGGCAGATGTAAAGCGATCGCCCATTCAGAAAATTTGTTAAGTTTGCGTGAATTCTCAAATAAACAGAAATTTTTGACGATTATTGAAAAATCCTTGTCAACAAAGGATTTTGGTTGAATGTCTGAAGGCATTTAATTAAGTTCGTGCGATCGAATTCATATTAATCAGGGTGCAAAAGTTATGGAGTTGCTAAATTTTGGTGGCAAAAAACGCAAAGAGGCTCAAGATTTTGGGAATTCAAGTAAAACAAAGAGTCGGAAACGACCGAAAAGTTTTAGATTAGAAACAATTGTGACTCCGAGTGTGGGGGTTGGGGGTTGGCTGCACGAGTTTGACTACTTGCATCAGTTATTGGGTTCTTTGTCGCTGTCTGATTTAGATTTACCTAATTTCTTTGCTGATAGCGGTGTTTGCCCGATCGACCCTTCTGGAGATCCAACTAACAATCTACCGCCGCTGATTGATTTTGACCCGCTGGGTCTGTACCATGATGGGATTGCCACTCAAACCCCTTACAATCCGGGCGGTGCGTTTGAGACTTTGCCGATTGCTGTAATTCCTGTCGATCCGCAGTCGCCGAATCCTAACAATCCGAATGCAATTCGTCAATTGCTAGATTTTCCTTTGGTATCTCAGCCGTTGGTGGGGTCGATTGATACTGGTGTGAGTGCGGATAGTCCTTATTTGAATTACGCGAATATTAAGAAGGGCCGCGATTATGTCGGCGGGGATGACAATCCGTTGCTGAAGCCTGGGGAAGGTAGCGAGCACGGTACTTTTATGTTGGGGATTATTGATGCGATTAATAAGACTGCGCCGAAGTGGGTGGGAAGGGCGATCGATTCTGGGAGATGGGCTGATTCTTTGGTAGAGTTTGTGGATGCTGCGAAGGCTTCTGGACAGAAAAATGCGATCGCGAATCTCAGTTTGGATTTGACTCAGAAGAATCCTGACGGGAGTGTGACAACGCGCTATGAGTTGACTCCAGCAGAACGTAAGGCGTTAGAATATGCGCGGCAAAATGGAGTTTTGCTGGTAGCGGCGGCTGGTAACGACGGCGGTGTGATGTCGGTTTTGGGTCAAGCTTCGCAGGAATTTGATAATATTTTTACTGTTGGGGCTGGGGATATTAACGGGCGATCGATCTATTCTAGTTATGGCCGCGGTTTGGATATTGTGGCGGATGGGGGCACGACTGAACACCCCGGTTTATCGACGGTGGGAAATGATTTGGGCACGATGGCGGGGACTTCGGTAGCGACTGCGAAAGTTGCGGGGGCGGCTTCTTTGGTTTGGGCGGCAAATCCTGCTTTGAACTATCGCCAAGTGATGGAGATTTTGAAGTCTACGGCGAGGGATTTGGGGCCGTCTGGGTGGGATGATGAGACGGGTTTTGGGTTTTTGAATACGTTGGCGGCGGTGGATTTGGCGAAGAAGACGATGGCGGAGGTTTATCAGCCTACTCCGTGGGTGACGCCGGATACTTGGAGTGGGGAAGGGAAAGTAACGCCGGAGGAACGGGCGGCGCAAGGTGGAACATCGTTTAATACAGCACCCTTGCAACTGTCACCTAATTTCACAGATAGTGGCATAGTTAGTCCGGCTCAACCGGCACTCTATCATACATTTACGGTAACTGAGCCTGGGTATTTCCGCTACACGGTTAATCCAACGAATGGCAGTACCAAATTGCCTCTTGTCAGTGTAGTAAAAGCTGATGGCAAACCGGGTGGTTTTGAATTTATACCGGGCGAGCCTTCAGGCGTTTTTAACTCCGTGGGTGTTACTATTGGCGATGAAACTTTCGGTTCAACGAAAGTGCAAACTCCTACTTCTAAGACAGCAGCCGTATTTCTTGATGCAGGAACTTATGCAGTTAAGGTGGCTTCTGGACAGGATACTAGCATTAAGAATTATGGCTTAACTACTGAATTGATTCCCGATCGCTCTTCTGCGTTTTCGGGTTCGGCTCAGTTTAGAATCCCACTCCAAAATAATATCAGTGGGATGTTTACGTCTGCGCCCACTTCTCCAGAATTGAATGTACCAGCAGTCAGTAATCAGTCTTATCAATATGGAATCGAGGTAAACGACCCTGTTAAGTTCACCTTAAATTCGCAATCAAATATCGGTTATGCCGAGATAGAAATTAGGAAAGTTGTGGGTTCAGGAGAGCAGTGGGAGTCAATTACCACATACTCAACTGATGGAAGTCAGCCGATCGACCTAAATCTAAATTTGAACAAAGGACGATATAAGATTTATGTCAAGACAACAGTACCATTAAAGGGTTCCGTTACTCCACTTGTCACTGACCCCGATGGAAGTCTAGCTACAGCTCGAAATATTGGTACGTTAAGCAGTAATCAGATAAAGTTTTCTGATTCAATTGGCGGTAGTGATAAAAGTGATTTCTACCGATTTGATGTTAGTCAACCGAGCGAAGTAGCTCTTTACCTTAAGAGGTTACAAGGCAATTCGGATATTAAACTACTGGATGCTCAAGGCAAAGAAATTGATAAAACATACAATCCCAGTGGTACAAATCCGTCTGACGTTATATTTAATACGGTCAATCCTGGCACATACTATGTACAGGTTTTTTCCAGCAACAATGCGAATGCTAACTACGAACTTAAACTAGACGCGACTCCAGTTGCTAGTTCTGGAACGCCTCAGTCTGGGGGTTCATCTGTCAGTATTGGCGCGTCTCCTGTACCCAATACAGGTGGCGGATCTGTGAGTATTGGCGCGTCTCCTGTACCCAATACAGGTGGCGGATCTGTCAATATTGGCCCGTCTCCTGTGAAGCCACCAGTTGCACCTCAACCTGGTCAAGGAGGAGTACCTCTGAATGCGGGAAATTTTCAATACACAGCCATAAGTAATGGTGTCACAACCCACTACTACACCAATGGCTATCTGACTATTCAACCGACTGGGTATAAGACGTGGTATGGTAAGGGTTCTAGCTCTTCAGTTGCTACAGTTCAAACACTTGGAAAACCAACGCAAGTTATACCCGATGCAAATCGGCAGTTGGGTGAATTTATTGGCAGATATGAATACAAAGGTCGCCTGCGTACAGGAGATAATACTGACGGCTACTATTTCGCAGTAAAAGACCGCAGTTTGCTAAATTTTGCTCTCAGGAATTTGGGTGCCGATGCTAGTTTAAAACTTTATAAAGTAAACCCAAATGCAAGCAAGTCCTTGATAAGAGAAGCCCCAGCAGCGGGTCAAGGATTTGACAAATTATGGTCAGAAACTCTCGACACTGGCAACTATTATGTGGAAGTCAACAAGGGAAGTGCCACTGCGGATACTGATTACACAATGGTACTAAATCTGGCGAAGACTTTGAATGATGCCAATCAGAATAATTTTAATAGCCAGCCTAATCCATTTTTGGGAACTTTCACGGGTCGGACTGTGATTAGTGGAAATTTAAGCAGCAGCAATCCAGCTAAAAAATCAAGTACGAATGCGTATGACAATGACCGCTACCGCTTGAATATTAATAATTTGGGCAGTCAGTCTCCTAACATTTTACGGCTCGGTTTGAATGATTTAGCTCCTAACACCACAGCTAAAGTAGTTGTGTATGATGGCAACAATCAACCAGTGAAAGAACAGCTATTTTATCCCGGTCAAAATAGTCCCCTTGAAGTTTCGGGATTAGCAGAAGGGCCTTATTTTGTCGGAGTGGAACAGGTTCAAGGCGATACTCCTTACAATCTTGCGGTACAGCTTGACCAAGCGGGTGAAGATTGGAGCAGGGTTCGCAATTTAGGTGATTTGACGGGTCAGCGAAAAGAATATGAGGACTTTGTAGGAGCAACCCGCGATGGTTCAGACTATTACAAGTTTACGATTAAAGACTCTCGCTTGTTACAGCTTGCTCCTCGGTTATTTGATAGTGATAATCCGGCTGGTGTAAAAGTAGAGTTGTATGATGCCAATAAGCAATTGGTAGGTTCACAGACTTTTACAGCGACTAACCCAATATACAGCAAAGAGTTAGCTCAGGGTGACTATTATGTGAAAGTGGTTCCGGCGAGTGCAAATGATACGAACTACCGCTTGGTGGTGAATCTAACAGCACCGGGGATAGTTAATACTGGAAATGTTACCTACAGCTATAATAACCCATTATTTCCTGACTCTTCTAGCAGCAGTGGTGGAAGTAATGTTATTCCTCCTGCTAATAATCAACCTCAGTCAAATAATAACCCAGCAATTAACCTTGCTAATTTCAAGGGTTGGGCTATGCCCAATATCGGTGTTGCTTTACGTAATAGTCCTCACACTAATGATAAAAATGGTGAAGCTATTCCTTATGGGACTTCGTTAAACTTTGATGCTTGGACGTATGGGGATACGGTTGTTGATTATAAGTTGGGAACACCTAATAATAGCTGGTTTAGAATAGCTAAAACAAATTATTGGGTGCCGAGTGCTTATATTTCTGGTACTCCTAATGGATTACCGGGTAATCAGCAACCTAATAGTGCAAATAACTCTTATTCACCTATTCCAGGTGTCATACCACCTCCCGTTGTCACTATCGGTACAGTTAGGAATGCCACAGACGGTAGCACCAATGTTGACCCTGGAAAAAACATTAGTTTTTCAGTGGAGTCTAATACTGAAGATATGATTTTCTATATTGGCGATCGAGCCGTCAAAGCCAAGGAGGTTACTGATAATGGCGAAAAGTACATCGTTACGCTTCAGATTCCTAACAATATGCAATCTGGTAATTATCTAGTTACGGTACTTGCTAAAAATCAAGCTGGTTTGACTCAGACTTTTGAAAGCAATAATGCTATTAATGTCAAATTTGGTCAATTTGGTCAAGTAGTGATCGGTGGTGTAAATAATCAAACACCACCTTTAGTTGGAGCTGACTCTCCGTCTATTCCTGGTGAAAAAGTTGAAGAGCCACTCCCAGACCCATCCAAAGATTTCAGTGGAGTGAAAGGTATTAAAAATTTCGGAATAGATAGGCTAAAAAGTAGATATTTAACTAATGGCTCTCAACTTTTGAGCTTTGATGTTTTGAATTTCGGATATGCTGATGGAGTTATTGAAGTTTATAATGCGAAGAATGAGTTAGTAGAAATTAGAGGATTTGATGGGGCAAAACCTCCAGTTGGGGTTGTTGACTTTTCCCTTGAAGCTCTAGAAAAATTATACAAAACTCTTTTTAATGGATATTCTTGGGGTGATCCTAGAAAAACAGAGGCTTTTGAAACAACAGAAGTCAGAAATGTAGTAATTCCACCAGGCGGATCATTAAAGATTACGAAGTCTAGTGAAAGTGCATTAGTTTATAATTTAATGACTTTTGGCTTAGATTTATTCTTTAATAACATGGCACCAGAAGATCTGAATTTTCAACAACAAATTTTTTCAAAACTTGCAGAAGAGAAGGTTCGGGATCTGGTCAAGCCTGACTCTTTTACAGATAACGCTCAAACTCTATTGTCTTTATTAAGTGGGAGTTGGGTTAATAATATTAATCCTGAAGTTGTTGATAAAATAATCAGAATTATAATAGCTACTTTGAGCGAAAAAACCTTCGAGTATATTCTGAAAAAAGCTGCTACATCTAAAGCATTGAAACAAGCAGAGGATCTCATATTTGCGGGTGTTAAGTTAGAGACTTTAAAAAAATGGGTAGAAGGAATTAATCAAGGGAATAATATGTTTTTACAAATCCTTGATGTTGTTCGCTCTCAACAAGGCAATGCTTCATTTTATTTAAACGCTAACGGAGTAACAAGCACTCCAAAACCTTAAGCAACAAAAAGCTTTGTCCATAAAGGTTTTAGATAAGGTTTTGGAGAGAGACGTGAGTGTATGAATGGGGATAGAGAGAGCGATCGCTCTTTTGGGATGGAAAGGTCGATCGCTCTTTTGGCAAGGAAAGGTCGATCGCTTTTTTTACGAATCGCGCGATCGATCGATATTGAGTCAACTTTTCCATAGTACAATTAAATTATGTTGCCTAATATTTTATCCGATCGCCTCGATCGCATCGGGCCACCCATTCAACTCCCCTCCCCTCATGTCCCTTTCAGGGGTAGGTTTTTAAAATTTAAGCCGTAGAAAAGTGAGAACGGCTTGGCCAAGGTTCAGGAATAAAGCTACCAATCGGTAAAGGTTTGCCCAACAGCAAAGCTACTAAAATCGCTAAAAAACCGCGCCGGAAGCAACTTAAAAGACGGGGGGAAGTTTTTGACGTGGTGGTTCGCAATCTAGCTACATGGTGAGGCGACAAAGACTGCAAATCATTTTTAGGCAAATTGCTGTCAACTTCACCCCCAACACTCACTAACCAGAGAGTCGCTACAGCAATCGCTAACCACAGCCGCTCAGCGCGAGCTGGGTCAGTCATTTTGGTCTGATGCCATTGCCAACCCCCGCGTTTAGTATCTTTAAAACCACACTCAATCCAAGCTCGCATTCCATACCAACAACTTGTAGCCATCTCAGGAGACAAATCCGTCACAATTAACCAAGGGTCAGCATAGCCGACATCCCAACGGGCGATTAAAGTACATTTAATTGGCTTGTTTTTGAAACAAGTCACCCGGCCACACCAAGGCAGACTTCCCGGCTCTGAAACGGCTGTCTTCAAAGGGCGAAAATCCGACTGGCCCTCGGGACGAAATTGACCGCCTAGATTAACTCGTAAATAAGGATGCCATTCTAGTTCGACAATTTTGTCGTACAACCAGTCAGCATAGAGTCCTCGGTCAGCCGCTACAATGACCTTCCAATCTGAGGGGATACAACCCATGAAAACATCAAATAATTGCAGCCAGTAAGGCTGCCAAGCTCCTTTGGCAGTAGCTTCAACAATTTTCCAGGCCACTGGAATCGCACAACCTCGATACAAAACACTGATTGCTAAGACTGTGAAGCGTTGCCCCAAAGTGGTGGCATCCATCGCCAAGAAAAGCTGCTTATTCTCAGTGTCTTGCCACAGGCTTAAAATCCACTGCAACAGCGGGACAAAGCTTTGTGTAACGTCCAATTCTTGGCGACATTTTCCCGTTTTATCTTTTTTTCCCCAATACCATTCTCTCAATCGCTGCCGCATGGTGTTCTCTTTTGTCTCTAACAGATTCGCCAAAAAAGTGGCGACAGTGGTTAGGCCACAAGACTGCACCATTGCCATACCAAAGCTCCACATAGCTAAAACTCTGGCTTGCGGCTTGCTCAAATGAGGGAGTTTCCCCGCGACAAATCCTATCCAATTTTTTAAACTCTTTGGCGTACTCATAGGGTTTGCTCAGGTTGAGAATAGCTCCGGAGCTGTGTAAAACTCACTGTTTCTATACTATCCAATCCGGTGTCATCATTAAAAACCTACCCATGAAAGCCCTCATGTCCCCCCCTTCTTAAGGGGGGCTAGGGGGGATCTGGTCTCAACAATCACCCTCAATCAAACCCAACAACTCCCCACAAACCCCCTCAAAACTCTGCAACACCTCAACATTCGTAAACCTGACAACCTTCAATCCATACCCTGTAAAATCCCGGTTCTTTCTGCATCATATAGTTTCCCTTCTTCCGTAAAATGACTCTCCCCATCAATCTCAATTACTAACAGTAAAGCCGCACAATAAAAATCTACGATAAAATTGTCGGTCGGGCGCTGTCTCAAAACTCGAAAAGGGAAATTTCTCAGAAAATCCTGCCACAGTTTTTTTTCCGCAGGAGTTGGATTTTTCCGCAGTTGTTTGGCGATGGGGATGAGTTTTGGGTTGTATGGTAGGTGGAAGTTGGAGTCGTTTAGTTTTGGCATGATGCCGGTACGATCACCCCTAACCCCCCTTAAGAAGGGGGGGATAAGATGTTAATGGAAATTATAGGTGATGGGGCGATATTTAGGGAATAGTTTCAGAATTAGTTTATCTCAAACCATGTCTACTTGACAACTAGGGCGATCTTTTGGGGATAGGGAAAGGTCGATCGCTCTTTTGTTATGAGTCAAAAAGTGCGATCTATCTTGCTGTTTTCGTCAATATTTAAATTATAGTTTTGGGGCGAGATTTAAGAAATAATTTCAGACATTGACTGAAAAATTAGCAGCCTCAGCATCGTTAATTGCCTGCCTCAACCGCACCAAACGCCTTTGTCTGCTGTCATTTTCCAACTGCATTGTAATGTCTTCTAATTCCAGAGTCGCTGCTTCCATTGCTAAACGACTGCGGCGCAAATTAGCCAATAATCTCTTGGCTGTTTCAGGATTGGGAATACGCGGTTGGCTAGTCATGGCAAATTCCACTCCGTTTTCACTTCTTGAATACTCCGTTCCATTGCCGGAATTTCGATTTGGATGCGTTCAATAGATTGGTTTACTAAGTTTAGCATATCAACCGAAATTGTGGGTTGAGACTCAGCTATGCGTAACTGAAAATTAGACAGCCGATTAAACCAGGGTGTAGCACGTTCAGCCACACTTTTCAGTTCATCCAGAAATGGTATCGTATCACTCGTTTCTCCAAAAAGTTCAAATAGAGTCAATTCTGCTGCTGTTGCTGCGTCAACAATATCTAGCAACTGGCGTTTCAAATTCCAGATAATTTCCGCAAGTTCGTTGGGGAATTTTGCCATACTTGCACGCTCCTCATAACTCGTCAATCATTGTAATTATAAACGATCGTGCAGTCCGCGTGCGAAGCTATCCCATAGGAAATCGCTTTTTGGGGATATGGAAAGGGATCTCGGTCTTGTGGATGGACAGGGGCGATCGCTCTTTGGGGCTGTGAGTGCGATCGCGCTTCAACTAATTCTATTCTTCTACATTCTCAAATTCATCCATTTGCAATGTATACTGCAATGCTACCTGTAATCTTGATACATAATCTGCTGAAAGAGTGCCCAATTTTTTGATTAATCGCTCTCTATCTACCGCTACTATTTGATAGCAAAGCACGACAGAATCTTGTGTTAAACCACCTTCACCAGTCGGTAAAATAATTGTCCCTGGTATTTGAGCATCGTCGCAGATTACTTGTTACCGGAATTACGACTACTGTTGTAGTAAAGCGGTCTAATGTATCTCGCTGTACAATAATGACTGGTCTAATTCCTGCTTGTTCTGACCCTCTAGAAGGATTCAAATCTGCCAAATAAATATCTCCTAGCATCAGATTTTATCCTGTTGCTGAAGTCGAGGCAGATAATCACTTAAGGCGACTTCTGCAAAAGCTAAATCATCGGCGGCAAACTCAGCTTTTAGTATCGCAGCTTCTTCATCAGAAATGTCATCCCATTCTCGAAATAATTGTTTTTTATTAGCAGATTTTTGAAGTAGATATTGTTGAGTAGCTTGCTGTTTGTCAGCCAGATATTTCCAGATTACGCCCTCGATTTCCTGTAACTCTAAAACTTCCAGCATTTCAAGCTGATTAACAATTTGTTTGAGGATTGCCTGTGACATAGGTTTTCACTTTTTGCGCTTGCCTAGTTTGTCTATTATACAACTATTCGCGTCCAGTGGGTTAGCGATCGCTCTTTTGTTATGGAAAGCTCGATCGCTTTTCTCGATCGAGGAATCTCGCTTTTTGCTTCGAGGAGGGGCGATCGTTTTTCTAAGGAATGGAGCAAATTTATGGTAGATAAACGGGTCAAAGCCTGTGTCCCTAGAGCGTCAAAATATGATAAACTTAGTTAAAAGCACTCGCCTTCAAGATATCCAAGCCATGAAGCTTATTTCTTTATCAGCACATTTTGATGGGCAATCTATTCAGCTAGATGAACCCTATAAGCTTGAACCAAATATAAAACTCATTGTCACAGTCCTCCCGGAACAATTAGCAGAACGCGAAGCCTGGTTGCGGTTGTCAAGGCATCAACTAAACAATGCCTACAATCAGAACGACGATTACCCGCTCGATGCAATTAAAACACCAAATCCTGACTATGGAGGAAGCTGATGTTGTTCTCACCCCAATTCCTCAAGCTGACGGGACAATTAAGAATCGTCCAGTCATCCTTCTGAGGGAACTACCTCCTTATGGAGATTTTTTAGTTTGTGGTGTTAGCACCCAACTACATCAACAGGTTCCAGATTTTGACGATATTATTTCCCCTTCAGACCCAGACTTTGCTCCCAGTGGTTTACGGTCTCAATCGTTAATTCGGTTAGGTTTCCTTGCTGTATTGCCTCGCAATCAAATTATCGGTTCTATTGGAGCTATTTCATCGCAAGCGACATCAACGCTTACTAAAAACTCTGAATGATTATCTTGTGAATTAGGGAGAAGGTCGATCGCTCTTTTTGGCATAAAAAGGTCGATCGCCCTTTACTCCTTTTTCTCGATCGAGGGCTGCATCAGCAACTAGCGCAACGACTGAATTATGCTGCCTAATATTTTATCTGATGACCTCGATCGCATCGAGCAAGCCATTCAACTCTCCTCACTCAAAGTCTCCCTTCTTAAGGGGATGCGAGGGGTATCGACACTGTTGCTCCTACCCGCACCAAAATACAATTTAGATGCGGGATAGCTTACTTAAAAAAAAGGGGAATCTAATCGGCCAAATCGGGGAAAACCTCGCGCACGGCCGGATGCACCAATCGGTGATTCTGCACGTTCAATCCCTTCGCCAAACTCGGATTCATTTCCAAAGCTTTAATCCCGTTATTTGCCAACTGCAAAACATAAGGCAAAGTGCTGTTATTCAAAGCTTGAGTCGCAGTCCAAGGCACGGCACCGGGCATATTTGGCACGCCGTAATGCACAACTCCTTCCTCAACATAAGTAGGATTTGTGTGAGAAGTTACCCGCAAAGTTTCCACGCAGCCGCCTTGATCAACGGCTACGTCAACAATCACTGAACCGGGGTGCATCTTCGCAACAAATTCGCGAGAAACCAGCACCGGAGCTTTTTTACCTAAGACCAAAACCGCACCGATTAACAAATCAGCATCGGGAACAACTGCTTCAATTTGCAAAGGACTGCTGTAGAGGTATTCTACTCTGGAACCGAACAGAGTTTCCAGGTAGGCTAGGCGATCGACATTTACGTCTAATATCTGCACTCTCGCGCCCATTCCTACAGCAATTCGCGCTGCTTCTGTGCCGACAATGCCGCCGCCCAAAATCACAACTTTACCCGGTCTCACTCCCGGTACGCCGCCCAAAAGCACTCCTCTGCCACCTTGCTGTCGTTCCAGAAAGCGAGCTCCGAACTGCACGGCCAAACGCCCTGCAATAATGCTCATCGGCGTTAGCAGCGGCAATTTTCTGTCCGGGAGTTCGACGGTTTCGTAGGCGATGGCCTGGACTCCGCTGCTGATTAAATGCTGGGTTAATGTGCGATCGGCCGCCAAGTGCAAATATGTAAACAGCAACTGCTCTTTTTGAATCAGCGGATACTCAGCAGGCAGCGGTTCTTTAACTTTAACAATTAGTTCGCGCTTCCAGACATCGGAAGCATTTAAGACAATCTTAGCGCCTGCTTCAACGTAGTCCTCGTCCGCAAAACCGGCCCCAGCACCAGCATTCGTTTCCACAAAAACTGTGTGGCCTTTGTCCGAACAAGCCCGGACACTTGTGGGGCTGAGCCCGACTCGAAACTCTAAATCCTTGATTTCCTTGGGGACGCCTATTTCCATCTATAACCTCTAATCTCAGGCATACGTCGATCGAATCTAACCTAAAAACCATCCCCAGCGGGACAATACCATTGTAGATTTTAGATTTGGCAATCCGGCTGGGCTATGAGAATTTTTGTGGGATTTTCTGCCAGTGCGATCGCAATTTCCCAAATTGATCGTTTTCCATCAAGTCGATCGTCTTTTTAGATTGTTCCTACTTTATTTGATATGCGTGGTCGGCATTCATATACATTACGTCAAAATACTCGTAAGTCAAGCCGCTTAAAATGGTTATTCTACATTTACCTTTTCTAACCCATTTTTTGGTTTTTTTTTACTTACTTTTTATTTAAATTACTCCCAATTATAATCAATGAGGTGCAGTTTTTGGGGCTTGGTAATAGAAATGATTTTTTCTGCAAAGCACCCGTATTGAGCTACCCGTTCAGCAGCCCTACTATTTTTATATCTTCCCACATTTTCGCCAGACTTTCAACTATAGCAATCCTAAATCATTCATGTAAATTTGTAGGGGGAGTGCTAAGAGTGCCTATCCCCTATCTATCGGGGCAACCACGGGGGGATTGCCCCTACAATAATTAGGCGAATGATTTAGGGTGGTTATATAGCAATCCTTGCAAGAGTCGTAAAATTTTTACCCCACCCCAACCCTCCCCGAACCCGCGGGGAGGGAGTAAGAAATTCACAAATGATTTAGGATGGCTATAAGTAGGTACGTGCCAATGAAATTTTGACATTTTGGCAAACTTATAGGCTAAAAAAAATGGTAAAAATCTCAACAAACAACCCGAAACGGTATAAAGTAGAGGGTGGTTCTATAGATTTGCTTATAAAAAAACTAACTTATAGAGAGTTTGGTGTCAATATATTTGATCGGTCACTTATAATTTAACAGGCATAACTCGCCCCCATATCTAAACAAATGCCACGGATACCTACCTTAACATTCGATCGCGGAACTCTCTTGCTACACCCGCCGCCCAAAGGCAGAGACTGGGTGGACTTTGCCACTTGGGACGATCGCGTGGAAAAATACCGCATTCGAGCAATTCACTACCGCCCGCTGGTAGAATGCCTCCAAGCCGAGTGCATTCACTTCACCGACGAAGCTAGGGCATACGAACTACTCGAACTCGTACCCAGCGTGGAAATGCAGCCTTACCCACATCAAGAACAGGCCCTCGCAGCTTGGCAGGAAGCAGGAAGCCAAGGAGTAGTCGTCCTCCCCACCGCTTCCGGCAAAACTTATCTGGCACAATTAGCCATGCAAGTCACTGGTCGCAGTACATTAATTGTAGTACCAACTCTCGATTTAATGCACCAGTGGTATGCTAATTTAAAAGCAGCTTTTCCCGACATCGAAATCGGATTGTTGGGCGGAGGTTCGCGGGACAAAACGCCAATTTTAGTGGCAACCTACGACAGTGCAAGTATTCATGCAGAAACCTTGGGCAATAAATACGGTTTGCTGGTTTTTGACGAATGCCACCATTTGCCAACGGACTTTTATCGAGTAATTTCCGAATATGCGATCGCGCCTTTTAGACTGGGACTGACAGCTACACCCGATCGCACAGATGGCCGCCACAGCGATTTACATTTCCTGATCGGCCCGACAGTATTTAGCAAAAGACCCGAAGATTTGGCAGGCGATGCTTTAGCCGACCATAAAATAGTTCAAATTATGGTAAAACTGTCAACAGAAGAAACCCACCGCTACGCCGAATTAATCAACATTCGCAACGACTTCTTAAAACAGTCTAACATCAAAATATCTAGCCTCGATGGTTGGAAACAGTTTATCATGGCAAGCGCGCGATCGCCCCTGGGACGGCGCGCCATGCTAGCCCACCGCCAAGCCAAAGAAATCGCCCTTTGTACTGAAGGAAAACTGCGAATTTTAGCCAACATATTAGCAGAACACTCTCCCCAGCGCACCCTAATTTTCACCGGAGACAACGCCACAGTTTACCGAATTTCCCAAGAATTTCTCATCCCCACAATAACCCACCAAACCCCAGTCAAAGAACGCCACGAAATCCTCGATCGTTTTCGCAGCGGCGAATACAAAACCCTCGTCGCCTCCCACGTCCTCAACGAAGGAGTAGACGTTCCCGACGCCAGAATTGCTATCATATTGTCAGGAACCGGCAGCGAACGCGAATACATTCAGCGATTGGGTCGAGTTCTCCGCAAAAGCAGCGATGTAAATAAGTTAGCTATTCTCTACGAAGTCGTCACCGAAGACACCAGCGAAGAAAGAACTTCTCAACGCCGCCGAGGAGGAATGCAGCCTCACAAACCCCAACCACAAACACAAATAGAACCGCCAAAGCCTGAATATCACAAATTAGAAACTGTCAAACCGACACCGATTTACGGAGTCAACCGGGAGGCGACTAAAAAAGCAGCCGAATCACCAGCAAAATGGGGAGAAGATAATGATGAAATTCCCTGGTAGCAAGCCTAAACTATTTCTGAACACTCTCTTTCTTTCTTTCTCCCTCTTCCATTCGCGTTCTTCGCGACGAAGAACATCCCAACGCCGCTGAGGAGGAATGCAGCCTCACAAACCCCAACCACAAACACAAATAGAACCGCCCAAGCCTGAATATCAGAAATTAGAAACTGTCAAACCAACACCCATTTACGGAGTCAACCTGGAGGCGACTAAAAAAGCAGCCGAATCACCAGCCAAATGGGGAGAAAATTATGACGAAGAAAATAAAGATTGAATATTGCCAACTTAGTGTATAGCCTGAGAATGCCAAATTCAGCTCCGTTAGCCCCTTTATGAAAAAGGCTATTGAAAAATTTTGACCTCAAACTATACGGCTATTCTGGATTTGTAGTGGAAGTAGTGTAAGCGTCTCGCTCACGCAGGCTTTCGGGCCTTTACCACCGAAAGTTTTATTTTTATTATCACCTAAAACTCACGAGAGCGGGGGCTTTGGCAATTTTTACCGGTAGTTTATCGCCAGTGTGCCATCTGCGACACTGATTTTTGGGAAGCTTACAAGCTTCACGGGGTTGTCACCCCGTGAACCCATACAGCGTTGACTTTTCCAACTGATTCAGCAAGCCTTCATTAATTATACAGATTGCTTTGTTATCTCTCTAAAGTATGATATATTTGTCTGATAAGAGTTAATAAAGATGCAATAGCTCATCAATATTGTCGTCAGCAACTCCTAAGTAGACGAATAAATTGGCTGTTCTGAATTGGTGGTAGAAACGGTAGTGTGAGCATCCGCTCACGCAGGCTTTCCGGGCTGTAGCACGGGAAGTTTTATTTTTAAAATTACCTAAAACTCACGAGAACCAATTACAACGTCTGCCGGACTTTATCCTCGAACTTAGTTAAGGACAGACTAAGACATCAAGGGGATATTTCAGCCGGATTTGGGATACACAACTAATTCACAGCTCTAACTAATTCCGAGGTATTGCTGGTGGGATTTTTCATGTCTTCATACATTCATCATTAAGGGATCATATACTAATGGCGTCCAATAACTTGTTTGATTTGACCAGCGGTGTCGATATTTTTACGATCGACTCCAAAGTTCCGGCCGGTTTTGGGATTCGATCGCTCGCAGGAGCAGATTCCATTGTGGGCTCAGATCGCCCGGATTTGGTGTATGGGAACGACGGCTCGGACTCGATCTCCGGTGGAATCGGGAATGACAGCCTACAAGGCGGACGCGGAGCCGATCTGCTGTTGGGCAATGCTGGAGCAGATTATCTCCAGGGAGAACGCGGTAATGATGTTATCTATGGCGGTGAAGGCAACGATACATTAATAGGTCAAGAGGGAGACGATTTCCTAGCCGGGGGTGCTGGAGTTGATAGCCTAATTGGCAGCGATGGTTCCGATGCTTTTGTTTTGAATGTCGCTGATGCTGTAACCAATCCGGCTCTCGCCGATACGATCGCCGATTTTAGCGATGAAGAGGGCGATGTCATCGCTCTGACGGATGGAGCAGGCGATGCCCTGACTGAAGCCGACGTAACGCTGGAAGCGAATGGAACCGATACATTCATTCGGCTGAAAGCAACTGGTGCAATCTTGGCGCGGGTGCAGGGAGTCAGCCCTGCTAGCCTGAGTGGCTTATTCAGTACCGTCAAAGCGACACTGGACGATACGGAACCGGGGGCTACAGTGCTGGGTTCGATACCGGGAGGAGCTAACCTTCAGGGGGCAGTGAGCGATGAAGATTATGCCGACTTTTTCCAATTCCAGGTGAAGGAAACGAGCATTGTTAACTTGGGCTTGAGTGGCTTGAGCGCAGATGCGGATGTGGCACTATATAAGGATAAAAACGACGATGGGGAATTAGGAGGAGATGAAATCATCTCCGCATCGGAGCGATCGGGAATTGCGAATGAAACCAGTGAGAATGTAACTCTCGATCCGGGTAAATATTTCCTATCGGTGGAGGCCTTTGAAGAGAATACCAACTACAGCCTGAGTTTGGCAGGTGTTGCCGGGACTGTAGCCCCTGATTTGGCGGGCGATCGACCCAGCACATCACGGACTTTGCCAACCGATGGGGAGGTGGAATTGCATGATTATGTCGGCGGGGCTGATGCAGTGGATGCCTATCGCCTGGAAGTGCTCAACCCCGGCGGTTATCTAGATGTGTTTGCCGAGAACCGGAAGGCGGATCTAAACCTTACTGTGTGGAGCGATCGCAATAGCAACAACCAGTTGGATGCGGATGAGATTGTTGCCCAGGGAACCAATGAAATCCAGGAAGATAACATCAACCCCGGTACTTATTTCGTCAATGTCACCGCCCCAGGGGTGGCAACGCCCTACAAAATTGCTGCTATTTCCGAACCTGGCAGCCGGGTGGACATTGAAGCCTATGAGCCACTTTTCCCCGGCGTCCCCACAACGGGCACCTTGACTCAAAACGATGACTTCGATCCGAACGATCTGGAAAACTATGCCGATCCCTATCTCCTAGAGGAACTGGGTGCTGGGTTAACGGTGACTGTGACTCAACAATCGGATGACTTCGATGCCTATTTGACCGTGGTCGATCTGCTCACGGGCGAAGTGATCGTTGAAAACAATGACATTAACACCAGTGGCGGAGACTTCAATGCCCAGGTGAGTTTCACCACGGAACAGGGGGGTCAATATGTAGTGTTTGCCACCAGTGTGGATGCTCCGGGCTTGGGTGACTATACTCTGAATACCACGGTGACGGGAACGGCGGTTGCAAACGCGGTACGCAGTGCGAGTGCTGACAGGCTGAATGCCACTGTGACGGGAACGCCGATTGCAAACGCGGTACGCAGTGCGAGTGCTGACACTCAGTTGCCCCGCGCCACATTTCTAGAAAAGGGGAAGCGGGCTGATACGGGTCTCAAAGAAGATACGCCTCATAAATTAGTCTATGCGCCTCTAACGGGCGGTCGAGATCGGCCGATTGAAATCTCTGGCCTCAACCAAGGAAGGTTCGGCGACTGCGCCTTTCTTGCAGCCCTGGCGGCCACGTTCGGCAAGATCGAAGATGTCAGCCAGCCGATCTCCAAGCAGAGTGGAGTGCTCAACGATCTCATTAAGAGCGATGGTAACAACTATACCCTCCAGTTCTACAACTACAGAACAGGCGAACCGCGCATGGTCACCGTGGACGACCAGGTGGTGACCAAGGAAAATGAGAAGACCAAGAAAAATGAAATGTTTGGGGTGAAATGGGATCAGAAGCAACGAGACCCGAACCAAGCGTCGGGGGAATCCATCTGGGCCCCCATTGTTGAACGTGCCTACGCTAAGTTCCGGGGTGAGGAGACCGGTCGCGATGGCTATAATGCGATTGGGAATGGCGATTGGCCGGGGGTTGCCCTCAAACGGCTCACAAATCAGGCGATCACAGAAATGGCGTGGAATCCCGACAACCGAGCCAATCCAAATTATATGGTGAGCGAAAATTTAGGTGAGAGTGGCAAGCCCAAGAACTCAAAAAGTATTACGAGCGAGCAAATCTTTCAACAGATTCAAGATGCCTTGAATGGGGGTCGCTATGTCACGGCAGTGGCAGGCTTGGAGGCCAGGAAGCGATCTGAAGATTTGTTTGTTAGTAATCATGCCTACAGTATCCACAATGCCTATGAGGCGGCTGATGGTAAAAAGATGATCCTACTGCGGAACCCCTGGGGGTATGACAATTCTCTGAGAAAGAATGAAAACAACATGGGGGTACCGCTATTCGCACCGGAAGATCCGAATAAGATCGGAAATGATGGGTTTTTGGCGATCACCTTCAACCGGTTGTTGCAGCAATTTCGTCGGGTGAGTCTGACCCAGCCATAGTATTTATCGCTTCTTCAAAACCCAACTGTTAAGCTGGAACAGATGTAGGTTGGGTCTCGTTTCGCGAGACCCAACCTAGTAAACGGCTGTTGGGTTTCCGATTGTCAACCCAACCTACGCAATAGGTTCCAACTCGTACCGACACGCAATTTTGGGCTGCGCCTCAATTAGAGGTCTTTGAGTAATATCCTCTTCTATGATTGTGGCTACACTAAAATTAAAGGAAGCTGGAATAAAATATCATCAACAACTAATTCACATTACCTAAAAATGAGCGAAACTGCACAACTAACTAACTTTAAAATTTTTCCCAAACATACAGGAGTTTGGGAGGGAGACTGGACAATACTCGATGCCGACTGCAAAGAAACCCGGCGTTTTAAAGCAGTAGTAACCCAGAAAATAGTTGATAACGAGTGGAGGCAAACTAACCTTCAAACTTATGCCAATGGCCAGAGTGAAACCCAAAATTTTGTGGGTTATGTTGTCGGCGAAGGTCAAGTGCAAATTGAAGGTCGCGACTCGGTTTTTTCCAACTACAATACACTAGCGACAGAAGTTGGAGATGAGTTGATAATTTTTCAAGTATGGGACAAAGCAACTGGCTTGATGAGGGCTGTTGAAACAATCCATCTTGTCAGTTCCGATCGCCGAATTCGGACTACCCAAAGCTTGACAGAAGAGGGAAAACTTAGGGGAGTTATGGTGATTGTTGAACAAAAAATTCAGTAAAAATTTTCACTGCTTATGTTACCCACTGATTTATTAAGTCACCGCCAAAACGGGGAATCAATTATTCCTCTCCGCCTCAAGATAGATGCTAAAAACTTAGAAGCAGCTACCGAAACGATAAACTGCTTTCAAGAGTCGATCGGCAAAACCCAAGGCGAGCTCGACGGACGCTTGCTAGAATTAGAAGGCGACAGCCCGGATTATCGGCTGAAACGGGGATTAGCGCACCTGCTGAAAGGCGGTTTCTGCACCTTGGAAGTCATCAGTCCCCTAGAACCCTCAGAGTTGAGACAGCGGGTTTTTGCCTTGTCCGCGCGATCGACTCCCAGCCCTCAATCCACCCAATTAACCCTGGAAAAAGTAGCAAGTGAACTCAGCCAAGACTTAAACAGAGAAGTTTTGCCTCGCGAAATCACTACAGGTTTATACGCGGATTTAAACGAAAACAAAATCCTCACTGAGTTTAATGCACCAACTCCCGAAAACTTGCTTCACAAATACAATCTTTCTCAAGTTCAAGGCATATTTTACAGAGCAAGTCAAGTCCAATTAACCGCCCACCGCAACGATCCAGGAGAATACAAACTCTTATTTCGCTATCTGAAACTATTTCAATTAATGACTTACATCGAAGGCGATGCAGACCACGGTTTTACACTGACAATAGACGGCCCTACAAGCTTATTCAAACCCAGTACCCGCTACGGCTTAGCCCTGGCGAAAATGCTGCCCGCACTGCTGCACGTCACCAAATGGAGTATGCACTCGATACTGCACACAAAAGACCCTTTTAGCGGCGTTTTGAAAACAGGTAAATTCACCCTAAATTCCGACTGCGGTTTAGTCAGCCACTATCCCCCTGGCAAGCCTTATGATAGTATGTTAGAAGCAGCATTTGCTGAAAGATGGAATTCCACAAAAACCGAGTGGCAACTAGAACGAGAAGTTGATTTAATTCCGATTCCAGGTAGTGTGATGATTCCCGACTTTCGGTTAGTGCATCCCGACGGACGAGTGTTTTTATTAGAAATAGTTGGCTATTGGCGGCCGGAGTATTTGCAAAAGAAATTTGCACAAGTACAGAAGTCTGAATGCGATCACTTGATTTTAGCTATTTCCGAACGGCTGAATTTAGAAAAAGCCGGGGTGAATGTAAATGATGTGCCAGCAAAAGTAGTCTGGTTTAAAGATAAATTGTTGCCCAAATCAGTCCTGGAAGTCCTCGAATAGAGTTCTCGGCGGTTGAAACCGCGACTACACAAACAAAGTCCGCCTGCGCGGACTAAGAAATAAGAGGGATATTTAAGTCAGATTTGGTATTATACTAAAGTCACCTCGATCGCCAAATCCTCTCTCACCCTAAAACCGATTGAAAAATGGCAGACACAAGTATTGTCGAAAGAATCAAAAAGCTTTTAGCCCTCGCCACCTCATCCAATGAAAACGAATCGACTGCTGCGGCCGAAAAAGCTTCCCTTTTACTGGCACAGTACAATCTCAGCCTCGCGGATTTAGGGCCAAATCACCAAGAAGAGATTGACGAAGACTCAGTTGAAACAACATCGAAATTTGTCACTTGGAAAATGATGCTGCTTTCGGGAATTGCCGACGCTAACGGTTGCAATGCCATGCGAAATACTTATAATGGCAGTATGTTTTTGGTGGGAACTTCTACAAACCTGATTGTTTGCAAACATCTGTACGAGTATTTGAGTTCTGCAATTGAAAAAAGGGCTAAATACCGCAAAGGAAACGGCAGGGGGTTGGCGTATCTGAATGCTTTTCGGGTTGGATGCGCGACGAGGTTGAGACAAAGATTGTTGGAACAAAAACAGGAGATGGAAGAGTCGGGGATTCCGGGTTCGGGGGATGTGGCGGCGACTCCAGCGATTGTAGTGCGATCGATGTTTGAGAAAAATCAACAGGCGATCGCCGATTATCTAGAGGGCCGAGGGGCTAAAATTAAAACAAGAAGTAGTTCTCAAGTCAGCAGCGCGGCGGGTTTTAATTCGGGGTATGAAGTCGGCGATAAAATTAGTTTGCACAAGCAAGTGCAGCCTGAAGAGGAACAAAAACAACTCAATGAATCTCTGTGAGTTTAAGTATAGTTAGCCATTCAATTTATACTGTTAATCCCTATGCCCTACAGTTCTTTCACCACAATCGGTAAAGTCAAGGAAGCATTTAATCTAACCACTGTAGAAGCAGTTCGTTTTTTGCCTAACATTGACCCTATTTCCCCTTCTCCAGCACTGACTGCCTTTTTGGAAGAAAGCCTGCCGTTTGCCTCATCCGCCAGCGAAAAAGCTCGTTCTGAAGGAATTATTTTCCCTGTTTTGCTAGAAGCGAGACGAATTTTACAGCGGCGAGTCAGCTTATTTTCTGGAGAAGACTTCACAGTAGACGAATCAATTGGACTGAACGGCGTGTGTGATTTTCTCTTTAGCCGTTCCGAAGAAATTCTAGAAATCGAAGCACCGGCCGTCATCATTGTGGAGGCAAAAAAATCTGACCTCAGAACAGGATTCGGGCAATGTATTGCTGAAATGGTGGCAGCACAAAAATTTAATGAGGCTAAGAAAAAGCCGATTCCCATAATTTATGGTGTGGTAAGCAATGGCACTCAGTGGCGATTCCTCAAACTCGAAGGGCAAACAGTGACAATTGACTTGATTGATTATCCACTTCCTCCTGTCGAGCAAATTTTGGGTTTTTTGGTATGGATGGTGCGGGAAGGTTAGCTGATTTTATGTGATAATTTAGGGGCTTTTTAGTATCAGTTACCGAGGCGAGTATTTTGTAACTTGCCAATAGCTTTTAGAACTTGTAAAATCTGGATAGCAGGTTCACAGTCCATTAAATTTAGTAACGGCATCAACTGAAAAGTAGGAGGAGTTCCCGACTGGATGTAAGCGAACTGATAGCGCGCTCCGTTTGTCACTAACCCCCAGACGGATGTTTGATGCTCTAGGCTTTTATAAGCATACGCGAGTAACTGAGGCAAGCCGGCCAATACATCGATCGCACTATTTTTCGTTTCAATTACTAAAATCCAGAAAGGTACATCTGTAGTTGTGAGTGTATTTTTGTCGATCGCTAACAGATCCAAACGCCCTGTAATAGTTGCGCCTTCATCTTCTACAGCAATATCGGCGATACCTTCTTCCAAAAACATCTTAATTGGCGATCGATAAAAACCAGCCAGCCGCAGTAACGGGCCAACAGATACTAACTTGACTTGGCCTTCAGAAACCTTGCCATCTGTCAGGTAGCTATCGAAGTCTTCGCAGGTTTGTATAAGTTCTTGTTGTTCAAATTCGGTTAAAGGTTCTAGGGATAATAACGGAGTGAATGAGCCGTTGGGCAATTTCTGGAATTTTAGCAGGCGGAGAACTTCACTGAGAGTTAAATTTTTAGCATTGAGAGCAGTCATAGCCTAAGAATATTGGGATACGATAAATTCTACCTCTTATTTTAGCTCGTGCAGTTTCAGAATCTCATAAGCTATGCTCGATCGAGCAGCAATTTTTCTTTTAACTCTTGACATTCTTTTGCTAGCGGGATGCCTAATTCTGTGGATATGGACAAAGCGCGATCGCAATACTCAAGCGCTAGAGAGAGGTTGCCTAGTTTCAGAAAAACTACCGTCAGTTGACTGAGAGCATAAGCCTCCATAAAAAGAGCGCCTATTTTTGTACAAATATGTATTGATTTCTGTAAATATTCTAGGGATTGTGAATATTGACCAAGTGCGGCTAAGATAGCCCCTAAATGACACAAATCCATTGCTTTTCCATAGCGATCTCCTATTTCATCTGAAATCGCTAAACTTCTCTGCTGACAATCAATTGCTTTCGTATAATCATTAAGTGAATAGTAAGCTAGCCCTAAATTTCCCAGAGCTATTCCTTCCTTGTAGCGGTGTCCAATTTCCTGCCAGATTGCCAAACTTTGCTGGGAGTAATCAATTGCTTTAGCATAAGCTCGCAGGTCTAGGTAAGTTTTGCCTAGATTCGCTAGAGCATTTCCTTCTTCCTGGCAGTTTTCTATTTGCCTAGCGATCGATAAATGTTGTTGATGATACTCAATCGCCATTGTGTAATCTCCAAGGTTATTGTAAGCAACTCCCAGATTTCCTAGGGCAGTTCCCATCCCCTGTAGGTCCTCCAGTACCAGCGCAATCGTCCAACTCTGCCAATAGTAATGAATAGCTGTAGTATAGTCTCCAAGATTCTTATAAGCAACTCCCAAATTTCCACAAGAACTATGCACACCCTGTAGGTCTGAAAGTTGGAGTGCGATAGTCAAATTCTGCTGATGGTACTCCATAGCTTTGGCATGGTCTCCAAGATTCTTATAAGCAATTCCTAGATTTTGACAAAGAATAGCATTTCGGGGAGAATCTAACTTGCTTAAGAGTCTTTGGCACATATCAATCAGTTCATAATTGTATGCCCAAACGTATAGCTGAATACGTAATTCCTCATGACTTGACGAATTGATGCTAGTAGTAATAATTCCCCAAGCTCTTTCCCAGTCTTCCACTTCGCACAGATGGTGAAATGCTTCCAAGTATCGCCGAACTTTCTCAAGATTGGAAGCATCCGGCTTCAGTTTGTACCTCGTCAGCCAATTTTTAACCGCTCTGTACTGAGCGCGTTTACAAGGGGGCAGTTCCCTAAACTCCGGTGCTGCTAGATCAATTCCCAGATTAGCCAGCATCCACTCTCCCGGTGGCGTGATGTCAACATCCAAACCATTTTGACTTTTAAAATCAAATTCAGCAAAAGCACTCTTCATATTGCCCACTACCTCGCTGTCAATTGCTTTAAGTGTTCAAGTGCTACGCTGCGAATTAAATTGTGCTGCCGCAAGTGTATCTCATCGTCAATTAATTCTTCTTCTACCAAAAAGCGATCGCGCAGCGCCTCCAACGCTAACTCTTGCTTCTGGTCATCGCAATCCCAATCTTCCAAATGACTCAGCCAAAACTCTTCCGGTACTGCACAGCGATACACCGAAGCTTCGCAAAGCAATCGATAGGCATTCAAAACATCTTTTTTCAATCTCTCAAACGTCTTTTCCAGCCGGACTAGCACATTTTTTCGCAGTTCGCGAGTATATCGATCCAGTCGCCAGTCGTCATCTGCTGATGCCGTTATTCCTTTGGTCTTAGCTTCCTCAATTGCCTTCTCCACTTCTTCAATTTCCTGCCCGTATTTATTCCAATAACCCGTCACGTTACCATAAAAAGGATGACTGCCAATTTCCCCAGCAATCACCCGCAAAGCCAATGGATGCCCTTCATAAGCAGCGCCGATTCGTTCTAAATAAGGTTTGTTTGGTGAATCTATATCAACCTCTAGTCCAGTTTTATCGAACAAGGCTAACTGTTCTGATGGTGTCAGTCCCTTCAATTCTTGGCGATACCAGAAATTTTTATAACGAGCCGGAATTTGCTCTGGCAAATCCTGCGATGTTACGATGATACGACTTTGGAAAGATTCTACTGCCAAAAAAGTTTCAAAAAATTTTGCCCACAACTCATCCTGAAAACCATTCCAGCCTGTTTCTTCATTTCCTTTTAAAATCAGTTCCAGAGAATCTATCACCACCAAATACCGATTTTCTCGCAATCGCTTGACCAATCTATTCAACAACCGCTGTGTATCTTTGCGGTCATCTGGCGTAATCCGTTCTCCCCACTTTTCCAGCCATCGAATCGCCACACTAGCAAAATCAGAAGCTTGCTGCTGGTTTTCAAAATTCTCCTGATGAAACTTACGATCGTCGTCTTGTAACTCCACCGCCAATCTTTCAGCTAAAGCCGTTTTACCAATTCCCGCGATGCCCAGAAGAATTAACAAGCGACACGATCCCTGAACTTTCTCTGTGAGTTGACTAATCAAGTCTTTTCGACCAACCCAAGCATCGTCACAAGCAAAAAACTCTGCTCTCGAATCTGTCTGAGACAAGGGACTATCATCAACAATATCTTCCCAGTTATCCAATTCTATAGCCTTGCAAATCTTGACAAAAACCTCCTGCCCAATAGGCTTTCGCCGCCAAAACCGCTTTAAAGTTGCGACTGAAGTTTGGGCATCTCCGCACCAGCTAGAAGCTTGTTTTTCCAAGCCTTTCTTTCGCCTTGCCCGATCGACTATTTCCAGCCCAGATTCAGATGCTCTTAGAGTAGCTGCCATGCTGATTTTTTAACCTTCAGTAACCATATTTAACTTATAACATCTGCCAATTTGTGGCGCGGCTCAATTTTGGCTCACTTTTGGATACAGCGCCAGAGGTGCGTTGAAATTGAGCCGTCAAACCTTTGCTGTTCAAGGAATATAGAGATGGGAAGCAAGTTAGGCGATATCGCTCATTTCCCAGTTAAAACAATCA
This sequence comes from Microcoleus sp. T3_B1, assembly GCF_036700445.1. NCBI lineage: Bacteria > Bacillati > Cyanobacteriota > Cyanophyceae > Oscillatoriales > Microcoleaceae > Microcoleus > Microcoleus sp. T3_B1. The sequence goes on along the minus strand of NZ_JAUBOX010000054.1, from coordinate 3,273 downwards.
TTTCTTCATCATGAGTAAGACTATGCAAGCACAAAATTTCGTTCAACTGGAACTACCAGGCGTTTTACCTAAAAAAAACGACACCCTCAAACAAATAGAAGAAGCCATGCAAGGAATACTAGACCTAACATGGAAAACTGTGCTACTTCACATATCAGCACGCACGACTAAAGAACTGATGCGACAGCACGGAAAACTGATTGGTCTCCATGATGGCGAAGCCCGGATTAAAGTCTCGTCAACACCACTTTTGCTAATGGCCATTCAAAAACTTCCCGATGTTGAATCAGCCTTCAGAAAAGCTTTTGGCACTACAGTCAAAATCCGTCTCGAAGTGTAAGTGATATCGTTTCCGGTGACAGCGTATTATTCAATGCTTTGCCCGCGTGCGGTGCGTGACAGTCAATAGTCCCACCGCCACTCCTTCAAAGTTTTCCCGTTGTCACGCACCCTACGACTGATATCTTGCACAGAGTACGATCGCCCTCAATCAATCAATTCCGCTTCTTCAAAAATCTGTCTAGTCGTCAACTCCAAACCAGGCAGCAACTCATCCAAAATTACTGTATTATCCGTATAAACTTGACTCGAACCATCGGTCAAAAAACTTCTAATTAAAATAGCCTCTGGATCTATCGCCCAAACTCGCGGAACGCCCGCCGCCAAATAATCTTTCGCCTTCTCTTCAAATTCCTTCATCGTTTGATCGGGCGATATAATCTCAATCACCAGTTCAGGAATTGCGGGACAAGCTTCATTTCGCCGCCAACTTTTCGGCAGACGTTCATAAGAAATGTACGTTAAATCGGGAACAGGTGCCCAATCTTTATCCTGACGTTTTAACAAAATTGCCCATTCTGGAAGCACTCGCCCGCGTCCTTTACACCATACACGAATCAGGTCACACAAAGCTCCCTGTAAACTGGAATGAAAAAATTTTGGAGACACTTTAGGAACTGCTTCACCATCTACAAACTCACAATATACATCTCCGTCGGGCAAAGCTAGAAATTCTGCTAAAGTGAGTTTGGTTCCGATGCCTACCATGACTCCCAGCCCTCTCGCTAATTAACTCCTATCATGTCCGATCGCTCACCCATAATACATTGGTCGGGGCGGGTTTGTGAGATTGTCCGTTTTTGGCAAATATTATTGGTGAACCCGCCCCTACAGGAATCAGGGTAATCGACCGGACATGATATCAAATATCAATTATACAAAATTTCCCAACATTCCTAGAAATACGATCGCCCTTCTCTCTCTATGCCAAAATTGGAACAGGCATCCCGCCTGTGAATTTCTGTGAATTTCTGCGCCTCAAAAATCCCAATCCCAATTCCCCAAAAACAATAGCGGGGCAGGCCATCCAGCCCGCCCCGCATTCTCCAAAAGCCCCAAAACCATTCACTTCAACCAGGCAGGATGAGCCATCAAAGCTGCAAAAGGCTGCACTCCCCGCAACTGATTCGACAGCGGCAAATGACCCCTAGGCGCGCTCAAATCCCAGATAAACTCTTGCGGATACCGCGTCCAATTATTCCCCTTTTTCCAGCCAATTAGTGGCCACAACTTATCCCAATTCTTCCCCGAACCTAGCCAAATTTCCCGCTGCACCGAAAAGCCAAATTTGCCTTCGGAATGAACTTTCCACAGCGTATTAATTGTTTGCAAATCCGTTACGGGCAAACTCTCAACTTGGGTAAAATACAGCCACTTTCTCACAGAAGCTGTATCACCAGCCAATTCACAAAGCTTGTCTAAAGTTAAGCGATCGGCTTCTTGAAATTCCTGTAACGCCAATAATTGTTGCAGCGGAGTGTAATCAATGTTAGAGTCCGATCGCAGCGGCACAACCCCAGTTGGAAAATTCGCTTGCAAAAACTCCGCCACTCTCGGAGAACCAGCACTGTAAAGAATTTGGTAAGCCTTACCCATTACCGCAGTCGGTGCATCTGACTTGCGCTCTAATAAAAATTCCATCAATACATCCCAACCGGAATCTGCTATTTGTTGTTGCAGCAGTTGCAGTTGAGTTTTTTCCGAACCCGACCTCAACTGAGAGCGGAGTTCGGCTGTATCGGCCGCCGAGTCTAGAGGAGAAGTAGAAATCGAGTCAGTCATGAGAAACTATCAGCTATCAGCTATCAGCTATCAGCGATTAGCTGAAGCCCTGGTTTTCCCCCATTGTACAATGGTACTGACTCCGATTCACTTCTGTGTACTCGGATGCCTGCGCGCAACGCCGCCTCGTTTAGCCTCACGCCCGCACACTCTTGGCCAATGGCAGCAATCGCAAATAAGTCTACCATCTGAAATTTGCGATCGATGCCATGTCAAAGAGTTTTTCCTGAACCTAGTCGTCCACGATCGAAACCCATGCAGGGAAGGAAGGCGGAAAAAAGTTTATGTCATATTCCGAGTCTTCCCACTCTTTGACCCAAAGCGGCACGGCGCCGGGGCTAGGAGTTGCAGAAAAGGTGCGTTCTTTGACTTCGATCGAGTGAAATAGCTGTTTTAAAGTATCTCCCCGATCCAAAGCTTCGCTGAGGATGTCGTCCAACTCAGGATCGACCCGTTTGACGCGGTTTTTGTCCTCCTCCAGCCACAGAAGTTTCAAAGACTTCAGATCCCTCGGACTGAGGATGCTCTTGTAGTACACGCGCTTAAGGGTCGCTACGGGCTCCAATGAGCGTTCGATCCTGCGAATTTGCTGAACTCGCAGGTAGTGCCATTCCGCTAAACGCTTGCTTTCCGAAGGCGGGAGAGTACCCTTGCCCGCTGCGTGTTTGTAGTCGTATTTAATCAAACTGCAAGCCATATTGGCTAGCAGGTGAATCAACTGTTTTTCTTTGGGTGTTGCCTGACGCCGTTCCTGGGTTCTTGTCAATACGCGCTGTCTGCGGGTAGTTTCGAGAGTATTTTCCATTGGGTTTTTACGAGATGAAATACGATTGTGCCAGATCCAAATCCCGAACATCAGAAGGTAAGGAAGTTGATAGGCGGGGAAACTCCACCGACAGACTCGCCTTACCTGTTTATTTTCCCATTCACCGTTCTCTGAAACTGACCCCCTCCGGGATTAGGTAGACTGATATTGGGATCTAGTTTCAACCGCCTCGATTAAAGGCCGTTGCGACAACAAACACCACCACAACTACAACCACAACCACAACCGCACTCCGGGGGAACCACACAAGAGCAATTGCTAGGATGATATTTTCCTAGACTTGTAGGTAATACTCACGACAATTGGTGTAGACTGAAGTAGCCTGC
>NZ_JAUBOX010000053.1:28121-53872 GCF_036700445.1 Microcoleus sp. T3_B1 | reverse complement strand
TTGCACACGCGGAGCATTCAAACCAGTCAAAGTCTTTCTATGTAAAGGTTTTAGGCTTTTTCAGCAAGCCCTAAGTAAAGCAGCAAAAACTTAGGAAATAAGCAATTGACTGAAAGCTAATTGACTTTGACAAGTAAATATTTTGTTCTCGCTGGGGGGAGTCTAGGTTAACCAATGGCGGCGAATCACTCGATCGCGATCAACCTGTTATTTCCTCTCATAGTTGTCACTCTCAATTGAGATGCGATCGCCTTTGATGACAGAAATTCTCTGTACTGAGGAATCTCCGCTTCTTGAAACCGAGTTTTTCTGGCAGACATCGATCGAATTTAGATATCGACTCAACCGTAGTAAGGATTTTAGCTTCATTTTGGGAGATATCTAATTTACATATCAGGAAACAAAAAGTTTTTTATATAGCCACAATAAAATTAAGGGCGATCGATGTCTGTTAAATTCCTTAATCCTACGATACTCTTACGGCAAAAAAAGAGGATTTTTACCAGGATGAGTCTTTTTTTCTGTATATCTACCCAAAAAAGATTTTCTTTGATAAGATTACCTTAAACTCAGGTTAAAAAAACATGAAATTCCAAATTTCCCTAACTCCTGGGGCTGTAACCCAGTTCCTGCTTCGAGTGGTGGTCTGTCTAGTTTTACTATCTTTCTTAGGTCAGATGACTTTGTATTTCTTGCCGGATTACCCGTCTAGAGACTTCTTGGCAAACGGATTCAACGTTGATTACGAGAGGAACATTCCAACCTTATACTCATTTTTGGCATTGCTGTTCAGTTCTCTCTTGCTGGGTGCGATCGCCCATGCGAAAAATTTGGATAGTTGTCGCTACAAGCATCACTGGACAATTTTATCCTTCATCTTTTTATATCTATCTTTAGACGAAGTGAGTCAATGGCACGAAAAGCTTGCTAACCCGATGCGAAGCCTGGTAAATACTACAGGATTTCTTTACTTTAATTGGGTTGTGCCGATGGGTTTTCTAGTAGCGATATTTCTCTTATCCTACAGTAAGTTTCTGTTCCACCTTCCGGTTGCTACAAAAAAATTGTTTGTTGCAGCAACCGCTCTTTATATTGGAGGAGCCATCGGAATGGAAATGCTAGCGGGATACATAGTTTATACAACGGGACCGGAGAGGAATCTATCCTACGTGATAGTAACGACCCTTGAAGAGTTTTTAGAAATGCTGGGAATCGTTGTATTTATCCACGCCTTGATTTCATATATCAAGACATATTTAGGCGGCGTAAGTTGGAATATTTACATACCAGGAAAAAACACAGAAGTTACCTAGAATCAAACTATGGGTATAGCGGCCCTTAACGAACCAGCAAACAGAAAGCTATCCAAGTAAATCACTTGAAAGCGGGTTTGATGGACGAAAATACTGTATTCAGGTCTTTAATCAGGATAAAAAACCAGGTTTCTTTGGTACTGATGCGTCCTGGACTGGAAGTGCTACGCTCTTCGGCGCACCTACGACTAATATGTAGGGTGCTTGCTGCACCAAACGACTAATTAGACGTGGAGCAGCTTAGAGATGAAATCCTCACCTTTACCAGAAAATCGTTAAGAGCCACCTTTGCATTAGGATTTGACGGCAAATGACTTGTAAAACTTGCTTCTTCTAATATATTAATTAGCCGATCGCGCTCTTGCTGATAAAATTCAATATCTGTATCTTCCAGCACTGATTTTTCCTCCCCGCCCAGCTTTCTAGCAATCAAATCAGGAATATACGACAACTGGAATTTCTGGTTAAGTTTCACCAAATTCGCCTCGACTTCCCCCGTTTGCATCAAGTGAATCCCAGCCAGCAACACCCGATAAACGTACAGCAGCGGCTTAACCCGACGCGGGCGTTCTTTCTCAAACAGTTTCCATTGAGTTTTAGCAAAACCGAGATAGTGGTGGCTGTGGTGCTTGGTAATGCAGTTTGAGGCGAGATCCTTTAATTCCTCGTGTTCCTTTGTAGTGTAAACTATTAGCGGCGAATACAGTTGTTCCAACACGTAGCCGTTCCGCTTCAACAGCAACTCAAAAAATTTCTTGATGTCGTGAGTTACTAAATCGAGTTGCATTCCCTCCCGAACTTCCGAAACTTCGATTGTTTCTTCGGCAGAAATCAGTCCAATTACTTTCGGTAGCGGTAAAATGTGTACTCCCCGCAAATCAAAGTCAGAATCTGCGGAAGCAAAGCCGTATAAGTGCGAACCGCTGACAGTCGCAAACAGCAGCGGGTAAGGTCGAACTGAAATAATTTTAGCGAGATTAGAGATGTATTCTATCATCTTTTTCTTCAGTCCGCGTAGGCGGACTTTGTTTGTATAGAAGCGATTTCAATCGCCGATTCAATCGCCGATTCAATTCCCGATTTCGATCGCACCTCTACGAGATTTAATCAAAAACAGATTCGCTTTCTCGTAATTAGGACGTTCCGGTAAGGAAGTTGCAGCAAAAGCGCGATCGAACTCACCGTGCAAACTCAACCGCCAGCGATTCACCTCATCCCAGGATATTTCTTGGTTGCGGATAGATAAAAGTTGCGATCGATAATCCTGCACCCGAACTGGTACAAACCCCTCCTTGAGCACCGTAATTCCTGACAGCAACAAGCGAATTAAGTGCATCGCGTGCTTCCAACGAATTTCCCCGGTATTGCGGAGGTCTTGCTCCATTTTTTTAAATTGAGACAAAACGTAGCTATTGTAAGTTTGATAAACCAATTGAGAAAGAAAGATTTCCCTAATTTCGAGCAATTCTTGTGCTACAGGAGAAACAGTTTCTACTAAAGGCGTGTACAAACATTCTAGCACATTTGGATTAGCTTTTAGTGCCAAAACTAGAAACTTTTGCAGTTCCCAATAGCATTCCTGATTTTCCTTGTTTTCCAATTGTTCTGGAATGCCGTAAAGCGACCAATGAAGTATTGCCGGCGGCAGGTAAATCCCGCGTCTGTCTGTATCGGATTGCTCGTTATCAAGACCGTAGGCTCTCGAACCAAGAATGCAGCGGTAAATTACAGAATCATAGAGGTTGTATTCTGCAAGAAAATCTCCTCCTGAATGCAATCCTTCGCTCTGAAACTGCTTGCGGATACTGAGTTCGTGCCGCCGCAGACTAACTTGTGTTCCGTCTGGGAGTTTGACTAAATATGCGTGGGAATTGTCCGTAGGCGATTGAACGATGACGCCTACTAATCCCGGTTTCCAAGGTTGGTCGCTGGCGGGGTTCTTGACCTCGATTCTGGTGACAATTTGGGTTCCTGCGGGTAGGATTAAGTTGAAATTTTGAGGAATATTGGCATTTGCCATGAGGAAACCTCCTGCGGGGGCACGAGCTACAATGTTAGTGTAGCATATTTGTAATACAAAACTCAATCGAGAATTTATAGCAATTCGGAAAAGGACAGCTACATACAGAATTCTGTTTAGCGAAAAAGCAAAAAGTTCTCTAATTTTATCGCTGCTTAATTTTTCGCTTTAGCTTATACCCCCTTTTCACTTTCATGTTGTGCAGGAAGTGCTACACGCCCATGAAAGTCATGATAACGATGTGAAAAGTCTTCTAAATATGGACTTTCAAGCACAGCACGTCGTTTAGCAAAATTATTATTTATTTGATGGTATAAGAAATCAGCATCTATCGCAAAAATTTTTTTAAAATCTACTGTTAATTCTGGTATTCCTTCCTGAGATGATTCACGTTCTAGAGGTATTTTTTCCAAAAAATGGTATTGCTGATAACGATTAGATTTAACTAAATTCCAATCTGCTGAATTTAGCTGAACTGTTTTGTTGGAGCGAATTTCTTGAGCTGTATATACTTGACAAAAAAGTATAGAGTTTAATAACTTATTAGGTTTATCTCGATTTTGCCTAGCGCTATAGTCCCAATCTAAATCACAGTTTTGAGTAACAATAATTGCATAAGGATGAACAATAGGTTTAAACTGAATTTGATCGAGGTACGGAATTTGATCGAGGTTTGGAGAAGATTCACTTGGAACTGGTTTAATCTGTATAAGTCCAGTCAGAATTTCCCCTTGTCTAAGAGCCTCTGTGTCATTCGAGGCTCTGTAAATCCAAGGTTTACGCATGGTTAGCTACTCAAAATCTAGGACTAAAGGTGGTCTGACTTCGCTAGGTAATACGCTACCAGTAAGTAATCCTAATTCTTGAGGTAAGGTAGTTTGTCCTAAATCAGACCGACAGTCACTATAATATTCCACCATTTGTTCAAGCACGTCAGATGCTTCTTGCAATCCTTCTGGAGTCTTAGCAAAAAGCAGATTGAGTAGCGTTAAGCACTTAACCCAAGCGATCGTGTTTTGATTGAATTGACCAAACCATTCACCACTAATAGGTGGTTCGATGGAAACTTCGATTTTTAAGCTAGGAGTAGCAGATGCTAATGTGTGCCGATACTGCGTCTGAGCAGGAGTGGGTAAAACTTCATACCTTTGTCCAATTATATTTTTGCTTTGAGTACCACCAGTTGTTACGTGCATAGGATTATATTGGTTGAGGTCGCATTGCTCTGTGCAACTCTTCCGTGATACCCCAGCGGAAGAGATTTCTGGCTGTATGGTTGTAGTTATCGAGTATTTTCCAGGCATTTTCACTCCTTTCTACTTTATCCTCAGTAAAAAAATCAGTATCTAATAAATAAGCTGTTTCATCTATACCTCTTTCTGTGTCCCTAACGTTAACAAGCCCATGATTAAAATTAACTTGACCGAATTCAGTTTTTAGCTGTAAATTTTTAACAAAGTTTAGAATTGAATCTGCTACTTCTGGTGTATACAGTTCAGAAGCAATATGTTGCGGTATTAATTCATGCCACTCTTTGTCTTTGATATTTAGTTTTGACCTAATAATTAAATCACGATATCTTAGTCCTGTTCGTGAATAAAAAGAGGGATTATATATTTTTTCAAAAATTTCTACAGCGCGTTTAAATTTATCAATAAAATTTTCATATCTTTCATACTTTGTCGTAGCAAACGTTATAGAGTTTTTGTCTAAAGATATCTGGCAACTCAAGTCTTCTGACTTAAATTGATAAGTCAAGTCAATTGAAGTCAAGTCACTGGTAAAATTAGAGGTAAATTGGGTTAAAAGATTAGATAGCTCAACCGGAATCTGCAAATTTCTAGAACTTTCAAAAATTGGGTATTCAAACCTTATACTATCTTGAAAGTCTACAGGCTGTTGGCTGGCAATTTTCAGGATAGTTGGAAATCTAAGTTGAGCAATAACCTCAATTAGGGGGCTGTCCTCATAAATTACTCTTTCATAGTTTGGGAGCTTCATTTTTTCAAAGTATCCATTACCAGTTTGAAGAGCGTCTATTACTCTAGCTTAACTTACTTCCCAACAGAATTACATTCAGGATAGATGCCCTCGCCTTTTCCGAATCCAATTTTACAACTTAAAAATATGGGCAATACAGGATTTGAACCTGTGACCCCTTCCGTGTGAAGGAAGTGCGCTACCACTGTGCTAATTGCCCGCAGATAATTACTATACCATACCAAGTCCAAATTAGCAACTAAATTTTTCCTAAAAATTCAGCCGCTGGTTTCCGAGTTAAACTCGACACAATGCCAAGAAAACAGGCATTTGTCGAGTCTGGCATCAGTTAACCTGCCACCAACCCGCCGAGGGGCCGACAAACCGCACTACAATCCACCAAGCCACCAAAAGACTAATCCCCATCCAGCTTCCGCGACTTGTCCACTTCACAAAATCTTCGCTTTGGGTTTTCGTGATTGGCAGCCAGGGAACGATGCGTTCTTCTTTTCCGTATTCGTCGCCGATCGACTCTTTGCGACGCTTAGCTTCACCCATAATCTTTGTCTACTAAATTAGATTTCAACTGGATAGTTACAGGTTTTATAGGCAAATATTACACTTGCCTCGGACAACCATTTTGTAAGGTGTGACCCTCACCGGACGTACTACCACGCCCTGTATTCCCTCGGCAAAAGCGTTGGGAAATGCTTTTTTGACAATGTTAGCGCTGCCATTGACATCGGCATTAATCAGTCTGCCGTCACCAGCACGAAACAACCCTCGCTTAATGCGTTTACCTTTATACTCCGAATGCTTGACACAAGGTTCATTATCTAAAAAAGAACACTTTGAAGTGTAACTTTCTTCAATAACCTTCACAACGATTCCTGCTAACTGCGCTTTATAAGTTAGCATTTCAATAAACCTTGCATGAGGTATGGCTACGAAGTTCTGATTATTCCGCTTGCCGAGATTTATTCCCTGTTTCCAGTTATCGTTTTTACCAATCACCAGTGTCCCGATTCGGTTAGCTGCCAGATGATTGATGATGAATCGACTTGCATTATGCAGGTAATTATCTACTTTTACATGCCGCTTGTGAGTTAATTGTTCAATTTTGATTGATGTCTTTCTTTCCCCCTTCAAGTAGGACTGAAACACTGTCTTATTTTTGTGATAGTAAGCATTGATTGATTTGAGGGGTTTGCCATTTATTATCAGCGGAACCAACCCTTTTTGAGTGGATGTAATTGTCGCTAAATTATTGAGCCCCATATCAATTCCTGCTATCCCTTCTCTACCTGATGATGATTGACTTACATCCTTGGGTTCATAAACTACCTCCATCGAGTAATGGTAAGTTTTTGGGACGATTCTGACTTGATTTACGACCCTAACTTTAGTAGTCAGAAATATCTGGCTTTTCGAGAGATTGATAATTCCTTTCTTGAGCCATTCTTTACTGATGGCTTGAGCGGTGTAAGTCAGGACATTTCTGCCTAATGTTTTGTGTTTGTATCTGGGTATTTTTGGTCGGGCTTTGAATTTCTCTGGATGGATGGCATATTCCTTGGTAGCTTCAAAAAATGATTTCCAGCTTTCATTTAATCTCAATAATACTTGCTGAGATACTTTGGCTGGTAATGCTAGATAGTCAGTCGTTCCCTGACATAGTTTCTGTATTTTGTAATAGTCGAGGTATTCTCCTGAGATAATAAATTTTTGTCTGATTAGGTAGTTAGCGTAGTTGAAAAGATTCTTCGAGAGAAAGCACAAATTATCTAGCTGCTTGTATAGCCAGTGGGTTCGATCGATAATGTGCTTTTCAACTAGCTGCATTGTTGTACCGTCATTTTGACTATTCTATACTAGAAATGGCTATTAATGGCCATAAAGTCAATAAAGTTTTACAATACCTAACCAAATTATACGCCAACAGGTCATCTCAAGCCTGCGTCAGCCAAGTCGTATCCAAATAATCAATCCTCGCAAAAGGACTCAAGGCCACTAAAACCTGCTGTCCATAACTGCGGTGAATCACCCTGCTGTCGAAAATCGCCACCACCCCTTGACGTTCTCGCACCGGCGCGATCGCCCGTTGCAACTCATTCAGCGCCGCCGGCAGCAAATACAACCGAAACCAATCCTTGCGCCGTTCCTTATAATAAGCCACACGCGCCGTCACCAAAGGATTCTCCAAAGAAGGTAGCGGCAAAGTTGCGATCGCCAGCAAGTGAGGCGCCCTCAATTCCCCCTGATGTTCCCGCCAAAACTCCCACCCTGTCACCAAAATCGCATTCTCGCCCACATCAGTCTTTTCTACCTGCACCCGAGAACCGAACTCAGAAGCCAAAATCGCCGCCAGCCGAGCCCTCAGCGGTACATCACCAACAATCAGCACCGTTAAACCCGCCACCGACGCGCTCATCAACAGCAAAGTCCGAATTTCTTCCATTAAAACACCCTGAAATTCCGGCGTATTTGGCAGCGGCAGCCAGTTGGGAATGTACAGTTGAATTAATTCGCTTTGTCGATCGGGCGAAAACTTAACGCTCGTCAATTCTGGCAGTCCCAGCATTTGCCGGAAGATCGGAGCCTTCGGTTCCACATCCACCGCCCCCCCAATCAACACCACAGGCTGAGAATCCCAAATTTTGCTCAAAACCTCAGCCACCTGAACCGGCGCGCAGAACAGAGAAAATGAGCCAGCCTCCCGATTAATTTGCGCCCACCGCAATTTTCCGTCTCCTTCCCACCGCTGCCAAAAATTGCTCCAAGCAGCCGGAATCAGCGAATTCGGCTCGATTTTTTCAAACAGCCCCTTCAAAATATTTTGCTCTGCGGTTTCCAGCAAATAGCACTCCTCTGGTTTCGCCGGATGCTGAAAGAAAGCCCGCGTTAGCAGTACCCGCCCTTGGAGGATTGCATCGGCTTCCAAAGGCTGAGATTGCATTAAATCATTCCAGTCAGCAGGTTGCAAGCCCGCCGTCAATTGCTGGCGCGTCCAAACTTCCAAGTCATCCACACCGTCGATAATTGTCGGAATATTGCTGTGAAGTTCCGAATTCCCCGCCAAGCGAGCCGCCAGCCAAGACTCGGGATCGGCTAGCATCAATCCTCGTCCAGTGGCATTATCGGAATAAGTCTCGATCAGCTTATCAGTTTCCAACCACTCTTGCAAACGCGGAATTTCCACTCCTCTCAAATGCTCGATCAGCCGTGTCGGCGCCACCAAAATCACAGGCTCCGGCCACATCAAAATCGGCATCAAATAGCTGACTCGATACCGCTGTCGGTAAGCTCCAGCGGGAAGCCCCGTTTGGATCAGAGCGCTGCGCCCCAAGCGCAAAGCCCGCGCCACGAGCCGCGCCATCGTTAAATGGTGGGGCCAGTGCGGCTCGGAGTTCGATCGCAGGAAGCGGAGCAATGAGTTGTGGACTTCTACCTCAATCAATCGGTTTTAAAATTGACATTTCTCACTCAAGATAATCAAAACTGGCCAGAAAATCAACTACTTTTTGACCGAGAGGCAAACTGAATTTACTCTCCTGATGAGTTGCACCTCCCTTCCCAAAATTCCCGTGAGAATTCACCATCAAACTCTCCTGTCCCGAACTAATTAAAATAGTTTGGGTAGGTGACTCAAAAAACTTTGTGGGCTGACTAAGCCGTGATATATTAGAGAGCAAATTTATCAACTCATTTAACTTATTTGTAGCTGTACTCAATGCTTGACGCAACTGCACTATTCGTTTTTCATCCAAATTTTGACTTTCAATATTTTTGCCGATAACCATAATATTTCTCTGAGTTTGTACAGCATCCTTAAAAGGAAGAATCGCTAAAAAAGCTGCTGGCAATAAATGCTCATCGCTCTCAAATCTAAAAGTTAGAGTTGTGCGGCGGTAGCCGACTTCAATATTAGGAGGAAAAATCATGGCCCGGTAATGCCGAGCTATTTCGCTGTAAACTGTTGCTAAAGTGCTGTTTGCTGAGTAGTCTAAAAGTGCGTCAACCACAATTTGCACTAACCCCGGCGTGTGACTTAAAAATTTTATCGATTCTGACGGCGAATGAAATTGTTGAATCTGAGTGCGATCGCCAGCGGGGCTGAGGTCAACCCACTGGCAAGTAATATCATCTGCAATGATGCCACATCGAGGAACCAAATGCAGTTTTGCTCCTGTTAAAGTTGCTCCCCTCAAATCAGCGCCCACCCAATCTGCATTAATCAAATTTGTTTCTGTCAAATCAGCGTGAACCAAACTAGCACTTGCTAAATTAGTATTTCTTAAATCTGCTCCGTTAAGGTTAGCTCCGTTCAATTTAGCACAGCTCAGATCGGCGCCGTTGAGGTTAGCTCCCGTCAAATCAGCCCATTTGAGGTTAGCTCCGCTCAAATTGGCACTGCTGAGATTCACCTGTTGCAAAGAAGCTTGTCTCATATCGGCATTGCTCAAATTGACGCCGCTAAGTTCTGCTTTCGTCAAATCTGCGCCATGTAAGTTAGCTTCTTGAAAGTTAGCTGAAGCAGCCGAAGCACCTCTGAGATTTGCACCGGAAAGATTAGCACCGCACAGGTTAGCTTCCGTCAGTTTTACCTCTCTTAAATCTGCTTCAGTCAGGTTTGCACCGCTGAAGTTAGTTTTGCTGAGTTCGCAGCGGACTAATTCGCATCTAATCAGGGATGCTCGGATTAATTGAGCTGCACTTAAATCGGCTCTGACTAAGTTTGCTACGTTGAGAGTCGCCCCGTTTAAGATTGCCCGCGACAGGTTGGTACTGCTGAGTCTAGCCACATTCAAGTTAGCGTCGCTCAAGTTAGCGTCGCTCAAGTTAGCGCCGCTGAGGTTGGTGACAAATAAGCTAGCCCGCCTTAAAATTGATTGGCTGAGGTTGATGCGGCTGAGATTAGCTTCATTCAGGTTCATTCCTGTGAAATCTCTGTCGCCTTCTGTGTATCTCTTGACGAGTGCAAATCGTTTGAGCAGTTCTTCAGCTTCCATTTTTTTACCTAACTGAAAGGGCAATTGGCTAACTTTTATAGGGCATGAATAGAAATTATTTCAAATTAATTTATAGTATTTACTCACCGAGCTGATAAAAGCTTTTGACAAACTCAATGACCGTATTTAGCGGCGGGGTGGTAAATCTTTGGGCTTTAATTGCAGGACTGATAGAGGTTTTGTTGACTCCGGGCAAATTTGTCAAGTTTCTGCCAAAATCTGGGTGATAGTGAATCATCAAAGTTTCGGCGCTGGAGTTAGCCAGTACAGTTTGGGTAGGCGATTGGAAAAAACTTGACATCGGTTCGCGATCGAGGCGAATCGGCTGAATTTTCATTTCCCCTATTTTTCTCATTGTTTTGGTCAGGGCGACGTTTAATTGCACTACCATATTTGAGACTCTGACGCCCAGGTTATTACCACTTTGGGGTTGAATCATCTTGATCAGAGTCATCAAATTTTTCTGAGTAAATGCTGCATCACTAAAGGGAATAATCGCCACGAAAGCTGTGGGAAATAGTTGATCGTCCTGCTCTATTCTAAATGATATGATTGTGCGTCGGGAATTAACTTCGATACTGGGAGGATGGTTCAAAGCAGGGTATTGACGGGCTATTTGGCGGTAGGTAGCTGCCAGGACAAAGTTAGCATCCGGGTCGAGGGGTCGATCGACAATAATTTGAACTGTCGGCGGTGTAGCATTGAAAAACCTTTGAGATTCTTCTGGGGTAAAGCGCTGAATGTGGCTGCGATCGCCGTTAGGACTCAGGTCAACCCAATCGCAGGTAATGTCATCTGCTTTCACATCAAACCTAGACACCGCGTAAATTTTTGCCCCCGTCAGGGCCGCCCCCGTCAAATCTGCGCCCACCCAATCAGCGTGAATCAAATTCGCTTGAGTCAAATCCGCGTGTACCAGAGTAGCGTTCAACAGATTGACATTGCTCAAATTTGCCCCGTACAAGTTGGCCCCGCTCAATCTCGCTTCATCGAGGTCAGCACCGGTCAGGTTCGCCCCGCTGAGGTCAGCCCACCGGAGATTAGCGCCTCGCAAGTCAGCGCCGCTGAGGTTGGCCTGAGAGAGATTAGCTTGTCTGAGTTCGGCATTGCAGAGGTTGACTCCTCGCAAGTCTGCCCTGCTGAGGTCGGCTCTGTGCAAGTTAGCCCGTTCCAAGTTGGCCGCGGTTAGGGAAGCGCCTCTAAGGTGAGCCCCGCTGAGGTCGGCTTGCTCTAGATTGGCTTCTCTGAGGGTTGCTTCTCTCAAATCTGCTTCGCTGAGGTTTGCCCCGCTCAAGTTGGCACTGCTGAGGTTTGCTCGGATCAGTTCGGATCTGATCATTGTAGCTTCGACGAGTTGGGCTTCGCTGAGGTCGGCTCGAATCAAGTTAGCCACGTTGAGGATAGCGCCGCTGAGGTTGGCTTTGTGGAGATTAGCACCGCTGAGTCTGGCAACATTGAGTTTGGCTTTTCTCATGTTGGCGTTTGACAGATTGGTGCCGCTCATGTTGGTGAGGCTCAAGATTGCCTCACTGAAATTAGCCCCGCTGAGATCGATCCTGCTGAGATTTGCCTCGCAAAGGAGAATGGCAGTAAAGTCTCTTTCTCCTGCTGCATATTTGGTGATGAGTTCTTCGGCATCCATGCTTTTCAATTTCCCTGATGTGTTAGCTAGAACAAAGCTTTGTTGTGCCAACCTTTAAACTAGAATAAGCATTTTTTGTAACTTGATGCAATATGCCTAAACATCTATATTGTGGAAGCCTTTTATAAAATCCAAAATGCTACTGATATTAGTTTGAGCCAATTTTGTGCTTTCGGCTAACTTACCAGAGGTTGAGTTACTTGGGTCGTATTTTTTAATCAGGCGCTTGCCGAAGGCTGGGTGGTGATATACGCTGAGTCTTTGGTCGCGGGAATTAATTAAGAGCATCTGTGTAGGAATTTGAAAAAAATTGATGCTTTCGCCGATTTTGGGAAAAGAACTGGAAATTTTGATTTGGTCTACTTTGCTGATAGCTTGGTTGAGAGCTTTGCTGCATAACTGGACGTGTTTAGATTCTTTGACGTTAAGTTTGCCTGCATCGTGGGATTGAATCATTTTCATCAAAGCTATTAGGTTTTTTTGAGTTATGGCAGCGTCGTTAAAAGGAATGATGGCAACGTAAGCGGTGGCAAATAATTTATCGTCACTGTCCATTTGAAAGGCGAGTACGGTGCGCCTGGAGCTGACTTCGATCGTGGGAGGCTGACTTAAACTCGGGTATTGTTGGGCAATTTGGTAATAAGTTGCAGCTAGCGCAAAATGAGCGCCTTGGTCTAAGGGCGAGTCAATCACAATCCGAACTGTGGGCAAGGTTTCGTGAAAAAATTCCTGGGTTCCTCCCGAGTTCAACCAGTAAATTTGGCTGTGGTCGCCGTTGGGGCTGAGATCGACCCACTTGCAGGTCATGCCTTCGGTTTTGATGCCCAGCCGCGAAACTGCGTGAAGTTTGGCTCCGGTTAAGGTGGCTCCGGTTAAGTCGGCTCCAATCCAGTCGGCGCGAATCAGATAGGCATTTGACAGGTCGGCGTGAACTAAGCTGGCATTCAGCAAGTTGGCGTGGCAGAGGTCGGCTCGGCTGAGGTCGGCACCGCTCAATTTGGCTTCGCTGAGGTCGGCCCAGCGAAGATTGCACCCGCTGAGGATTGCCCAGCGCAAATTGACGCCGCTGAGGTCGGCGCCGCTGAGTACGGCTTGAGTGAGGTTGGCTTGTCTCAGTTCTGTGCCTCGCAAGTCGGCGCCGCTGAGGTCGGCTCGGCTGAGGTCTGCTCCTTGCAGGTTGGCTTGTTCGAGGTTGGCTTCTGTCAAGCACGCGCCGCTGAGGTGAGCGCCTCGAAGGTTGGCTTGAGCGAGGTTGGCTCCTCGAAGGGTGGCTTCGGTGAGGGTGGCGCCGCTGAGGTTTGCGCCGCTGAGGTTTGCACCGCTGAGTTCGGCTCTAATGAGCTCGGCTCTGATCAGTTTGGCCCCTGTGAGTATGGCTTTTTTGAGGTCAACTCGCACTAGGTAAGCGACGTTGAGGTCGGCGTCGGTGAGGTCGGCGCCGCCTAGATGGGCGCCGCTGAGTCTGGCGATGTTGAGTTTGGCACCTGTGAGGTTGGTTTTGCTGAGGTTGGCTCCGCTCAGGTTTGCTACACTCAGATTCGCACCCTTGAGGTTGGCTCCGCTCAAGTTGACGCCGCTGAGGTTGGCCTCAGTCAGGTTGATTCCGGCAAAATCTCTTTCTCCGGCGGCATATTTTTTCAGGAGTTCCTCGACTGTCATGGGGGCGGCACCGTATCAAATATCCCCATTTTATTGCTATGAATATCGGTATTGTAGGACTGGGTTTAATTGGTGGCTCGATCGGGCTGGATTTGCGATCGCGCGGGTTTAATGTTTTTGGGGTTTCGAGTCGGCAGCAGACTTGCGATCGGGCGCAAGCTCGCGGTGTTGTCAATGAAGCCAGCATAAACCTGTCTCTGATGGCAGCAGCCGATGTGGTTTTTATTTGCACGCCACTGGGGTCGATCGAGCCGATCGTCCGAGAGTTGGTGCCCTATCTTTCCCCTGATACTATTGTAACCGATGTCGGTTCCGTAAAAACACCCATAGTACAGGCTGTGTCTCCTCTGTGGCCGAATTTTGTGGGGGGACACCCGATGGCGGGGACTGCTGAAAGCGGAATTGAGGCGGCGGTAAAGGATTTGTTTGTGGGCCGGCCTTATGTGGTGACGCCGACTGCCCAGACGCCGACGCTTGCGGTGGATAAGGTTGAGGAAATTGCGCGGTTGCTGGGTGCGTCGGTTTACCGGTGCGATCCGATCGAGCACGATCGAGCTGTGGCTTGGATTTCTCATTTGCCGCTGATGGCGAGCGCGACGCTGCTTGCTGCGTGCGATCGAGAGGGCGATCGGGATATTGTGAATTTAGCCCAACATTTGGCGAGTTCGGGTTTTCGGGATACGAGCCGCGTTGGGGGCGGCAATCCCGAGCTGGGAGTGATGGTGGCAAAGTACAATCGAGAGGAATTATTGCGATCGCTCTCTATTTACCGCGACAGTCTCGACGAGTTCATCAGCGATATCAAAGCCGAAAATTGGCAATGTCTCGAACACAAGCTGAAGCTGACTCAACAAGCGAGACAGAATTACAACTTGTGATCCCAAATTTACCAGCCAATTCAACCAGTAATTGACGTTCAGGTGGATGCCCAAATAGTTGGTGTAGTCGCTAAAATAAAGCGAGTGTTAACGTTTAAAGCGTAGCCTGGGGCTATTTCTCCGTTTTTAATAACTGGTGTCTAAACCAGGCGAAAAGCCCGTTCTAAAAGACAATTTCTTAGTTGTGGAACGGGCATCTTGCCCGTTCGGAACAGGCGAAAAGCCCGTTCTAAAAGACAATTTCTTAGTTGTGGAACGGGCATCTTGCCCGTTTCTAAAGCTGTGAGAGTAGTGCAAAATCTAAAAATTGCCCAATTACCCCCAATCCTCAATTGTCACCAAATCCATCAAAACCTGTCCATCCCCTAAAGCGGCTGCTGAAGTACGGGCGCCGCTACCGCATGAAAGCTTGGCTGGCAAGTATCTGTTCGCTGCTGAATAAATTCTTTGATTTAGCGCCGCCAGCATTAATCGGTATTGCCGTTGATGTGGTGGTGAAACAGCAAGATTCTATCCTCGCTCAGTGGGGCATAAAAGATGTTTTTTGGCAACTGGCTCTTATTACTCTTTTGAGCGCGGTTGTTTGGACGTTGGAATCTCTTTTTGAATATGCCTATGATTATTTGTGGCGCAATTTGGCTCAGGATATTGAACACGATTTGCGTCTGGAAGCTTACAGCCATTTGCAAGAATTAGAATTAGCTTATTTTGAAGAACGCAGCACGGGCGGTTTGATTTCTATT
Source organism: Microcoleus sp. T3_B1 (assembly GCF_036700445.1). NCBI lineage: Bacteria > Bacillati > Cyanobacteriota > Cyanophyceae > Oscillatoriales > Microcoleaceae > Microcoleus > Microcoleus sp. T3_B1. Next base: position 38,628 of record NZ_JAUBOX010000053.1, on the reverse strand, counting down.
CTCAACGATGATATCAATCAACTCGAACGTTTTTTGGACGACGGCGCTAATGAGGTGATTCAGGTAATTACAACGGTTGTTGTGATTGGTGCGGCTTTTTTTGCTGCTTCTCCTGGTGTTGCTGGGCTGTCAATGCTGCCGATACCTTTTATTATTTGGGGTTCGATCGCCTTTCAAAATCGCCTTGCTCCTTTCTATGCTGATGTGCGGGAAAAGGTGAGTTTTCTGAACGGGCAACTGTCGAATAATTTGATGGGAATTACTACTATTAAAAGTTTTACTTCCGAAGATTATGAAATTCAGCGCATCGAAGCACAAAGCCAAGCTTACCGGCAAAGCAACCGACGGGCGATCGTACTTTCGGCAGCTTTTATTCCGCTGATTCGGGTTGTGATTTTCTTAGGGTTTATTGCAACGCTATTTCTGGGCGGTTTGGAGGTTGTGGCGGGCCGGTTGTCTGTGGGAACTTACAGCGTTTTGGTGTTTTTGACCCAGCGGTTGCTGTGGCCTCTGACTCGCCTGGGAAATACTCTGGATCAATACCAGCGCGCTATGGCTTCTACTAATCGGGTGATGAATTTGTTGGATACTCCGATCGCAATTCGCACGGGTGATATCCGGCGGCCTGTTAGTTCGATTAAGGGTGAGCTAGAATTTAAAAATGTTACTTTTTCTTACAATCAAAGAAAACCGATTTTGCAGTATTTTTCCCTGACTCTGCCGGCGGGAAAAACTACTGCGATTGTTGGGGCTACTGGTTCGGGAAAAAGTACGCTGGTGAAACTAATATTGAGGCTGTACGAGGTACAGTACGGCAATATTTATCTCGACGGTATAGAATTAAATAGCCTGAATTTAAAAGATTTACGCAGAGCGATCGGATTGGTGAGTCAAGATGTGTTTTTATTTCACGGTACGGTGGCAGAAAATATTGCTTACGGCAGTTTTGAGGCTAACAATCGAGAGATAGTAAATGCTGCTAAAATTGCCGAAGCGCACGAGTTTATCGTACAATTGCCGGACGGTTACAACACTATTGTAGGGGAACGCGGTCAAAAATTGTCGGGGGGGCAACGGCAGCGAATTGCAATTGCGAGGGCTGTTTTGAAGAATCCGCCGATTTTGATTCTTGACGAAGCTACTTCAGCGGTGGATAACGAGACTGAGGCGGCAATTCAGCGATCGCTCGAACGAATTACCAAGAATCGCACTACAATTGCGATCGCCCACCGTCTTTCTACTGTCCGCAATGCCGATTGCATTTGTGTCATGGAAGAGGGGCTGGTGGTAGAATCGGGGCAGCACGAACAACTGATCGAACAGGACGGAATTTATGCGGCGCTCTGGCGCGTGCAATCTGGTATAAGATAGAAACGCAGCGGTTTTGGGTAATTGGGAATTGCGGGAGCATCTCAATGAAAGCAGCAAAGCTCGAAATTGGAATTAGGAGTCAGGAGTCAGGAGCCAGGAGAAAAGAGTCAGAAGGAAGAAGAAAGAAGTGTTTTTGCAAATATGAGATGCTCCCGGGAATTGCTAATTTGTAATTGGGGATGGGCTATTGGGCATGGGTAACTAATGACAACAGTCAACTGCCAACTGCCAACTGCCAACTGCCAACTGCCAACTGCCAACTGCCAACTGACTACTGACTGCTGACTGTAAAATATTAGTTTATACAAACAAGAAGAGAAAATGTTTCTATTTGATAGCCCTGAGTCCAAACCCAACGAAAATAGCTGGAGTCGGAAATTAGATAAATTTGTGAAAGCTAATCAACATGAATTGGCTGCTTTGGCTTGGGGGCTATTTCTGGAAAGGGGAGAAGAAAGCGAGGAGATTTTGGCAATTGATATTGCAGAAACTGCGCGTTTTGTGTATTGTAAGAAAGAGGCGGTTGAAGAGTTGAACCGTCAAGTTAAAAGCCATATTCAGGAAGTTGTAGGTGTGTTGAACGCTCACAAGCCTGAGAAGGAAGTGGCCATTTTGGCGATCGGCGAAGGTCAAATTAAGTTGATTCTTTTTGAACCTAAGCCTGAACCTCCTGTTTGTTTTGAGGAAGCTGCAACAGATGTTGATACATTGTTGGCTAAGCTAGAACAGCAGATGGTTGAATGTATGAAAGGATAATGTAAAATGCAATCCCCGTTCGATACCCCCAGCCGTTAAATTGCTGCGGGGTTCAGGATATCCTGTTTTTTGAGCCGTTGCTCACTTATCAGAATAACCAGCAATCAAAATAACCAGCGGGCGGCGAATCGTCATGAAAAATTTGAGCTTTGTCTAAATTAGGTATAGCTTCCGCCAATTCTCTACCTACTTTTACCTCAAGCGCCCTGTCTGTTAATGGAAAGGAAAATTGATAGCTATCTTGCAAATATTTTGCCTTAGCAACAATCTCATCTTTCTCTAAAATCTGGCTGTTGCTACCAATCAAAATGCTATTACTTTCCTGGCCAACACACACGCACACCTGAGAAAACACACTTTGAAGAGTCGTGATTTTTTCGGCATAAAACTGATCTCTTTGCAGCAGATTTGCTATCACAACTCCCTCGCTTGACAAGTGTTTTTCGCAGATTTGATAAAATTCTTTTGTGGATAAGCGGTGCGGAAAGTAGCCGTTGCCAAAAGCTACGTCGATCATGATGATATCGTACTGAGTATCTGATTTTTGCTGCTCTAAATACTCTCTGCCGTCTTGAATTGTTACAGTTAGCCGATCGTCCAATTTTACCCCAAAACACTGTGTAGCTGCTTCGATCGCGATCGGGTCTACATCCGCACATTCTATAACAGTTTCCGGCAAATAGTGGTGCAAAACTAAGGGAATTCTGCCGCCGCCAAATCCAGCCATATAGATTCTTTGAGGTTGGCTTTGCCACACTAAACCCAACATCATCGCCTGAGTATATTCAGACACTAGATGTAAAGGATTGTTGAAATCGAAAATAGATTGCAGTAAATCTGTATGCTGATTTACTTTTTCTACTAAAGATAGCTTAATGTGCGATCGATCTTTTGTGACTGCAACATAGTGAACACCAGACTCTTTGCAAAAAATAACTTTGTCTGGCTGTTGCTGCAGCCAAGCCAGCCGCTGTCCAATAGCGGATAAATTAATAGATTGCCAAGTTTTGTGTTCCTCAATCATCTGATTTTAAATTTTATTTAAATTCGATATTCTCTAAGAATATAGCCTCATCAACCCGGTTTCTACAAAAATGGCTGAGTCGCCCGGTATCTGCGAAGAAACCGGGTTTCTAATCAAGGCTGGGGCCAGTCAGTCGATTTTAGATTTTAGATTTTAGATTTTAGATTTACCCCACAGATCAATCTGGGATCTTGAACTAGGGTCTAAAATTTTTATCTTTCCACGACTTAAGTCGGTGGCTTGTATCCGTTTTTGGGCTGGGTCATGTCTCATTTTCCAGCAGGGCGAAGAACGAGAAGACAACAGAAATTCACCCGATTACAGCCGCTTGTACGCCACCAACTCCAAACCTGAAACCGAAAGTTCCACTTTTTCCCAATCTTGCTTGTCACCTTCTAACTTTTCAAAGGCTGCTGAAGTGAGCAAAATCTCTCCCCGTTCCGCCACATCCTCTCCCAGCTTAGATGCCAGATTAAATTCCGATCCGTACATATCCTCTCCTTCCAGCATCAAAACATCGCCACAGCCAATACCAATGCAGAGGTAAATATCCATCTCCGGCGGCAGTGTGGTGTTGACAGCCGCCGTTTGTTTCAAAGAGTCGATCGCAGCTTCCACCGCTGATTTTACATCAGTAAAAACTGCAAAAATATTGTCTGCTTCCTCCTTAACTACAGTGCCACCGTATTCTGAAATTATCGGTTTGACAATTCCGTGCATCCGGTGAATCATTGCCAAAAAATGAATAATTCCGTAGCGGACTGTCGTGCGCGAAAATCCCGACATATCCATTACTAAAATTGCGTAATTTTTGCGGAAAGTGGCATTAATTTTTTCATCAATTTCCGCCATTCTTTCGGGATGTTCGTTTCTTTCTTGCAGCAACTTTTCCAAGTTAGCGCGGTTATTTGTTTTCATTTTAGTTTAATTAAATTCCCAATCGCGACACAGTTCTTGAGGGCGGCCAGCAGGATGCACCGCACAATTGATGCCATCCTTACCGTAATAATAATCGCACACTTTGCAGGGTTTAGTTTGCTCTAATTTTTTCATCAAAATTGTCCGGATTGTCTGGACTCGGTTGCGATACTTGTTTGCATTCGAGTGACTCGGTTCAATTGCCAAAGCTTGCTCGAAAGCTGCTAAGCTGGAATCGTACAATTTAATAATTTGGGCGCTGTATTTTGTCCAAGCATCGGCATGGCTTTGATACAGTTCGACTGTACTTAAGTTTAAAATCCCGTATTCTGTCCAAGCGTCGGCTGAAGCTCGATCGAACTTAATATTGGCATTGAGCAAAACTTTTTTGATCGTTGCCAAAAGTTCCCTCGGCTGCCAAGGTTTGCTAACATAAGCCTCGGCGCGATCGCCCTGGAACCTCGCAAATAAAGCTAACTGCTGTCCCTTGCCTGTTAAAAAAACAACTGGTAGATTCCGAGTTTCGGGATTAGCTTTAATTAAACGACAAACCCCGTAGCCGTCTAGACGGGGCATTATGACATCTAATAATACTAAATCAGGGCAATTTTTTTCAATTTTATCCAGCGCTTCCACACCGTCAGATGCCTGAATTACATTCAATCCGCTGCATCTCAACTGATGTGAAATGCACTCGCGCTGGCTGCGGGAATCTTCCACCACTAAAACTGTACTCATCACTCCCCACCTGGTTTTTGAGGTAAACTTGTTCGTTGCTTCGAGTAACCCTTGCTGAAATCAGTTTACCCACATTGGAAGAGTTTGTTATCACTGGCAAGCTAAATTTACTCAAATTGCAACAAATCTTAAACAGGGGAGCCAAGGTGATACTTATCAGAAAATGCTGGTTGCTAATACGCGGACAATTATTCGAGATTTAGGGGGCAAATATTCGGCTTTTAAGCCTTAATAACGGCAAATCGTACTGATATCGGACGAAAACCTTGTTGAATTGCAACAGATAATCGGCTACTGTGTACGTTGAAGTTCTTAAGGACGACAAATGAATCGATTGCTCCTCACTTTATTGGTAAGTCCGACGCTGTTTGGATCTTTGATGTCTTTGAGCGCGATCGCAAATCCCGCTCAAATTGGCGAAACACCAAGCCAATCGGCTGATTCGCCTCAATGCGTGCGATCGCCCCACACTCAGCGTCTGACTTGCGTGCGGCTTCCTGGCAAGTCTGCTGCTGTGGCTTCTAAGCCGAGAATTACTTGGCAGCGCCCGGGTGAAGAACGGGTGGCGATGCTGGATTTTTCGGAAGAAGAAAGCGATGCGGCGGCGGCGCTGTTTGGCTGCGACTGCCAAGCGTGTATCAACTCGCTGCGGCAGTTGCGCGGTTTGCCACCTCTGGATCTGACTTGAGGCCGATCGATCGGATATCTTGCATCATTCTCAATTAACCTTTTATGAACAGGCTTTTCGGCCTGTTCCACAAGAAAATTTATCTTTTGTGGAACAGGCCGAAAAGCCTGTTACTGACAAGGGTGCGCGCTTTTGAGTGCCTTTAGCTTTCTCACTTTTAGAGAAATTATAGTCAATTTGTTCTGTTCCATCATTTATAGAGATTTTTTATCTCTCAAAATCGGATCTCTACTTTTTAGCTAAAACTTGTTTAAGTTGAGCAGTTGCTTGCTCAATTTTTTCGATACTGCCGGGGTTGACCAATCCGTAGTAGTCAAAAACGTAAACTCGATTATTTTTGGTGGCTGTTAGTTGATTCCAAAATGAATCCGATTTAAATTGGTCTAAAATTCCTTCTCCCCGATCGACTATAGCAATCCTAAATCATTCTCATAATTATTGTAGGGGCAATCCCCCCGTGGTTGCCCGATAGATAGGGGGTAGGCACGGGGGCACTACCCCTACAAATTTATCGGAATCATTTAGGATTGCTATATAATGATTACTTCGGGATTAGCCTCTAAAACCTTTTCCGCTGAAAGCGTTACGTAGCCTCGCACGGGGCTATCTCCTTGCAATTGGGCTGCGACATTTTTCACGTTAAACTTATCCAGCAAATCTCCAGCCCAACTGCTTTGATTGGGTGATAAAATCGATCGAAGTTAAAATAGCACCTATCCAAGCCGCCAAAGGCACCCAAGTTTGAAATATTCCCAAAGTCAGCATGGTAATCGCAACCAACCCTGCACCAGCCGAAATTCCTAATACAAAAGGATCGGCTAAACCGTTGCGGAGCAAACCTTGCAGCAAAGCCCCCGACATTCCTAAAGCCGCACCAACCGTCAGCGCCGCCGCAACTCTGGGCAAACGCAATTCCCACAAAATAGTTTGATTGACAGCATCACCTCGGTGCAGAAATGCTTGCCACAATTGATCTGAACTCATCGGCACCGCACCAAAAGAAAGCGAAAGGGCGATGGTTAATAGCAAACCCAATCCTAAAAAGACAACTGCCGGAAAAATGCGATGTTGTAGCCAGAGTTTTTGCAGAGTCACTACATTACACCACAATCTTGATTAACAGCACTAAATACCATATTTCCTCTGTTTTGAATGCTCGAACTCGTTAACTACAATAACAATAACCCATTCACCTGAAGACGGCTTCAGTGGGAGCAGATGAGCAGGCGATCGCACCCGCCGCCAAAATTAAATGTATAATATTAACGAAGTAAACCGCTACGAGTGAATCATGTCCGCAAACACCGCGCTACCCGCAGCCCTAGCTAAAATCGTTCAGCGCTTTCAGCGACATTCCGATCCCAAACAGCGCTACGAACAACTGCTGTGGTATGCCAAGAGACTCCCAGCATTTCCCGAAAGCGACAAACTGCCGGAAAACAAGGTTTCTGGCTGCGCGTCGCAAGTTTATGTTACTGCAAATTTGGCAGAAGGAAAAGTATTGTTTCAAGGCGATTCAGACGCTCAGTTAGTCAAAGGATTAGTTGGCTTGCTGGTGGAAGGTTTGAGCGGCTTAACGCCTGCTGAAATTGTCACCATTACCCCAGATTTTATTCAAGACACGGGATTGAATGTGAGTCTGACACCCTCCCGCGCTAACGGATTTTACAACATCTTTCAAATGATGAGAAACAAAGCCCTTGCTTGCGAAGTGAGCAAGCAAGCCGAAGCAAATTAAAAGAATAAACAGCCATGACTCAAACTACAAATTTAACAAAATCAGGTTCTGGCAACTATCCCGCCGCAGTTCAACAATATCTCTGGAATTGGCAAGAAACGCAAATCAAAGTTATTTACGAAACCAGAGGACAGGGAAATCCTGTATTGCTGCTGCCGGCTTTCAGTACGGTTTCGACGCGAGAAGAAATGCGTCCTTTAGCAGAATTGTTAGCTCCTAAATTTCAAGTTGTGAGCTTAGATTGGCCGGGTTTTGGCGAATCTGATCGGCCGCGAACCGACTATCAACCGCAATTATACCATCAATTTCTCAAGGATTTTGTTGAGTCAATTTTTAAGAGTCCTGTGGCTGTAGTTGCAGCCGGTCACGCGGCGGGTTATGTGATGCAATTAGCCCAATCACAGCCCAATGTTTGGTCAAAGATTGTCTTAGCTGCGCCGACTTGGCGCGGGCCTTTGCCGACGATGAGCAAACAGCAAAGCGGGTGGCACGGAATGGTGAGAGAATTAGTACGATCGCCCTTACTGGGACAATTCCTATACAAACTCAACACTGCGCCGTCATTCCTCAGTTTGATGTACCGCCGCCACGTCTATGTTGATGCAGCTAAAGTCACGCCGGATTTCATCCAAAGCAAATGGCAAGTGACGCAAAAACCCGGTGCTCGATACGGTTCCGCGGCCTTTGTGACTGGTGGTTTAGATACGGCAAAAGTGCGATCGGAATTTACAGATAAATTTCAACAGTTAGCAGTGCCGATGATGGTTGTAATTGCTGAGAATGCGCCGCCAAAATCAAAGGCTGAAATGGCAGCATTAACGGAATTACCGGGTGTTGAATCGCGAGTTATTCCTGGTTCTTTGGGTATGCACGAAGAGAATGCAGAAGCTTTGGCAAATGCGATTCAATCTTTTATTGGAGAGGATTAAGAGGGGATGAACCGCAGAGGGCGCAGAGAACGCAGAGGGGAGAAGGGAAGAGGGGAGGAATGCAAGCTGTTTTTTTTACGTTAGTTTGGATGGTTTGCTATTGGTTTTGTCTGCCAGTTTATGCTGTCGGAGATTCGCCGATAATCAATTTGCCACAGAGTACGATTGAAGGTGCGATCGACTTTCACATTCATTCTTCTCCTGATGTGATTCCCCGCAGGTTGGATGATTTTGAGGTAGCGAAATTAGCTGCTAGGGCGAAGATGAAAGCTGTTGTATTGAAAAATCATTATGCCAGCACAGCAGCGCGGGCAGTTTTGGTTAATAAAATAGTACCAGAAATCCAAGTTTTCGGAGGAGTTGTTCTTAATCATTCGGTAGGCGGCATTAATCCCGACGCTGTTAACGCAATGCACCGCATAGGTGGCAAATACGGTAAAGTAGTGTGGCTACCAACGGTTGATGCTGAGCATCACTTGCAGGTTTTTCACAAGTCGGGAAGGGGGATTAAAGTTGCGGAAAATGGCAAGGTTTTACCGGAAACAGCAGCGGTGTTGAAGATTGTGGCAAAAGAGAATTTGGTATTGGAAACCGGTCATATTTCCTCAGAAGAAGTGATGGCGGTTGTCGGTGAAGCCAACCTGCTCAAGATTAAGAACATCCTGATTACCCACGCAATGGCGGATGTACCCGGTTTATCCCTAGAAAATATGCAAACAGTCGCCGCAGCCGGAGCTTTTCTAGAACTAGCATTTGTGAACGATTTGATGGGAGAAAATGCCGCTGATGACGGACACAAAAACTGGCATCAAGTTCCTATTAGTAAAATGGCAGCAGCGATTAAACTAATAGGAGCAGAGCATTTTGTGATGAGCACGGATTTAGGAAGGAAACCCGATCCTTTACCTGCAGAAGGCTACAAATTATTTGTGAAAAAATTGATAGGTGAAGGCATTTCTCCGCAGGAAATTGATTTAATGATGAAACACAATCCAGCTCGATTGTTAGGCATTGAGAATTGGTAATTGGTAATTGGGTATTGGCAATCGGGGATTGGGAATCGCTAATTGGGAATTCTCTTTCCTCTTCCTTCTTCCTCCTTCCCTCTTCCTTCTGCCTTCTGCCTTCTGCCTTCTGCCTTCTTCCTCCTTCCCTCTTCCCTCTGCCTTCTGCCTTCTGCCTTCTGCCTTCTTCCTTCTTCTATTCTTGATTGCCTTTGTCGCGCAGGTATCCGTTATCTGCAATGCGCCAAGCACCCCCAGCATTGCCCGTTAAATCGCAATCTTCCACGGTAGCAATGCCATCTGTGTAAACGGCGATCGCCTCACCTTCATTACCATTAATCCGACACCGGCGCACGATCAATTTTCCTCCCAATCCGACACCTATTCCCAAACTGCCGTTGTCAAAAATACTGCAATCTTCCACCGTTGCTTTCCCATTATCGGATATAAAAATTCCGTTCCATACCCCATCATGAATTTGACTGCGGCGGAGGATAGAATTTGCATCAGGGCCGCAAATTCCCACCACAGAATAGTCCGCAGAAGTGATATCGCTGTCTTCTATGATTAACTCGCCTTTACGAATATCTACAGTGTAATATTTCCCAGTTGCGCTCAGCGTTAAACCGCGCACTAAAGCACTGTCAGTTGCCATTTTAATGCAGTTTGAGTTGATACTTTCAACCACAATGCGATCGACCTCTCCGCTGCCGATAATTTCTACCGATTTGTCGATAATTAGACTTTCACGGTAAACGCCTGGATGCACGTCAATGCGCGTGCCCGGTGCTGCATTTTTCAGCGCTTCGCTAATAGTAGTATAATCGCCTTGACCCTGCTGAGAAACAACAAATCCTTGACTCTTCCCAACTTTGGTATCTGAAGTAGATGCTTTAATTTTCCCTGACTTCGACTCAAAATGCTCAGATTGTCGATCGCCCGCTTCGGAAAGTTGCGATGTTAGCTGTAAGCGTTCTTGATAAACTGTCTCTAGCTGATGTTCTAACTCGCATACTTGAGATAGAAGTTGAGCTTGATTCTGGTTTGCTGTCTCGATTTGACTTTGAGTTTCCGAGAGTTGAGAATAAAGGTGCGATCGTTCTCTGTTAGCAGTTTCTAGCCCAGATGCCAATTCAGAGCGACTTTGACGCACACTTTCTAACTGATTTTCTAACTCAAAGATTTGAGATTGAAGTTGATCTTGATTCTGATTTGCTGTCTCGATTTGACTTTGCAATTGGGAAATTTGAGAAGTTAGCTGAGATTCCAATTCAGTGCGACTTTGACGCACACTTTCTAACTGGTGTTCTAACTCCGAGATTTGAGATTGAAGTTGAGTTT
>NZ_JAUBOX010000053.1:0-28021 GCF_036700445.1 Microcoleus sp. T3_B1 | reverse complement strand
GATTCTGATTGGCTGTCTCGATTTGACTTTGGAATTCCGATATTTGAGAAGTTAGCTGAGATTCCAATTCAGAGCGACTTTGACGCACACTCTCTAACTCATGTTCTAACTCGGAGATGTGAGATTGAAGTTGATTTTGATTCTGATTGGCTGTCTCGATTTGACTTTGGAATTCCGATATTTGAGAAGTTAGCTGAGATTCCAATTCAGAGCGAGTTTGATGCACACTTTCTAACTGGTGTTCTAACTCCGAGATTTGAGATTGAAGTTGATTTTGATTCTGATTGGCTGTCTCGGCTTGACTTTGAATTTCCGAGAGTTGAGAAGAAAGTTGCGATCGTTCGGTGTTAGCAGTTTCTAGCTGAACTTCTAATTCAGAGCGAGTTTGACGCAGGCTATTTAGCTGATTTTCTAAGTCCGATACTTGAGATTGAAGTTGAGTTTGATTCTGATTAACCGTCTCGATTTGACTTTGGGATTCCGAGAGTTGAGAAGTGAGTTGAGATTCCAATTCAGAGCGACTTTGACGCACACTTTCTAACTGGTGTTCTAACTCGGAGATTTGAGATTGAAGTTGAGTTTGATTCTGGTGGGCTGTCTCGGTTTGACTTTGGGATTCCGAGATTTGAGAAGTGAGTTGAGATTCCAATTCAGAGCGATTTTGACGCACAGTTTCTAACTGGTGTTCTAACTCGGAGATTTGAGATTGAAGTTGAGTTTGATTCTGGTTGGCTGTCTCGGTTTGACTTTGCAATTGGGAGAGTTGAGAATAAAGTTGCGAGCGTTCTGTGTTAGCAGTTTCTAGCTGAACTTCTAATTCAGAGCGAGTTTGACGCACAGTTTCTAACTGGTGTTCTAACTCCGAGATTTGAGATTGAAGTTGAGTTGGGATCTGGTTGGCTCTCTCGATTTGACTTTGCAATTGGGACAGTTGAGAATAAAGGTGCGATCGTTCTGTGTTAGCAGTTTCTAATTCAGCTTGCAGTTCTGATAACTGAGACTGGAGTTGCGAGCTATCTCCCTCCTTGCGCTGTATCTGAGACTCCAATTCTGACAACTCAGACAGCAGTCTCTCTCGCTCTACAACAACCATTTCGGATTGAAGTTGTACTTCATGAAGTTGAGAGTTTAACTGCATCTTCTCCAGATTAGCTGCTTCTAACTGTCTTTGCAGTTCTAATAATTCCAATGGAGGTTGCTTTGCTTGTTGGCGAGCGGTTTGCAATTGAGAGTTGAGTCTTTTGCGTTCTTGCTCTGCACTCTCCAATTGAGCTTGTATATCTGACAATTCCGAAGTAAATTGCGATCGCTCTGCTTCGACTAATTGCAGTTGAGCTTGCAAACCCGACAGTTGAGACTGAAGTTGCTGCCGCTCTTCAATGGAGCGATCGAACTTAATTTGAATTTCCGACAACTGGTACTGTACCTGCAATCTGCTTTGAGTAGCCGTTTCCAACTGACTCTCAAATTCCGACAGCAGAGCGTGAAATTGAGAACGTTCTGCATCAACCGCCTCTAACTCTGCTTGCATTTCCAGCAATTGAGCGTTAAGTTGCGATCGCTCCTGATCCGCAACTTCTAACTGATCTTTAAGTTCGGCCACTTCTCCTAACTGCGACTCAGCTTGTTGAGCATTTTCTAGCTGAAACTGCAAATCAGCAATCAGAGAATCAATCTGCGATCGATCCTGGGCAATTCCTGTCAAAAATTCTTCCATTTCCGACACTTGATTTTTTAACAATTCTTGCTCGCCCGTCACAGTTTCCAACCGACTTTGCAACTGAGACACTTCAGAATTTAGCTGATTTTCATTCTGCACCTTTTGTCGCAATTCCGAAGTTCTGGCATCCAACTGAGCAGCCAAATTCGATATAGCCTCCTGCGAACCCTGCATCCGCACCAAATTGCGTGAATTTCGCTTATTCAAAATTAGCCAGCAGACTAATGCCCCGCCTCCAAATCCTATGAATAAAAGTAATGCTTGCATTTGTTTTATCTAATTAATATCAATTGAGTTATTTTGAGACCGACCCAAAAATGGACATCTACCAATCGCTATCTTATATCGTTTCCGGTTGCATCGGAATAATAAAATCGAGTCAACAGTTAACACTCAAGCATTCAGTTTTACGACTGCGAGTCAACTGTCAACTGTCAACTGTCAACTGTCAACTGTCAACAATCATGAGGAGTGCCACCGGAATTGATATTACTCAAAACTATCACAACTTGCCAGCCTGTGTTCACTTGGATCCCACATTCCGCACCCCCAACTGGCACATACACGGAGTGAGGGGGTAAAAGTGAATCATCCGAGACAATAGTGAGTAAAAATACTCAATCATTTCGGTCGCGTTCGCATCACCAGTTAAGAATTCCTGACAAGAGACGTGAGGCGTGAGTTAAATCTGACACCCGTTAAAATTGCGATCGCCACAAACCTGTGTTTATTACCTCACTGTTACCCGATCACCTGACCAAAATGCGTTAACTGCGATCGCTCTTCCGTAACCAATCATCGCCAAAAATAGTGTAAACTGGCGAGATCGATCAACGCTCAAATCAGGATTCAGCAGCCCATGCAGAAAGCATCTGAGATCAAAGTAGAAAACCTAGATCATCTGGGCTTGATAGCCGGTCTAATTGATGAAATAGGAATAGTCCAAAAAATCAATGAATTAGTCGGCGAACAACCGGGCGAAATAGTCAGTCCCGGCCTGGTAGTCAAAGCCATGATTATCAATGGATTAGGGATGGTTTCCGCCCCACTCTACTTATTCTCTAAATTTTTTGAAGGGAAAGCAATAGAACATTTACTTGGATCAGGGATTCAAGCATCGCATCTCAATGATGACCGTTTAGGCAGAGTATTAGATAAATTATATTTGTCAGGAATCACCAATATATTCACAACCATTGCCCTAGAAGCAGCTCAAAAATTCGAGATAAATACCGACACATCTCACTTAGACTCAAGTTCATTTCATCTACATGGCAAATATGAACAAGAATTGCCATCAGTATCTTTTTCTACCACAGAAACAGATAGCAATCAGTTAGATAATTTATCAATCAACCATCAAACATCCCCAATACCAATTCAGATTACCTACGGCTACTCTCGCGACCATCGACCAGACTTAAAACAATTCATTTTAGACCTAATTTGTAGTGGAGATGGAGATGTACCACTATTTTTACGAGTAGCTTCAGGAAACGAATCAGATAATTCCATATTCGCCTCAATTTGTCAAGACTTTAAAAAACAATTAAATCTCGATAGTTTAATGGTAGCTGACAGTGCATTATATACCGCTCCCAACTTAGAAATGTTAACCAAGTTAAGATGGTTAACTCGTGTACCGCTGAGCCTCAAACAAGCGCAGCAACTGGTATCTCAGCTAAATGAATCAGAATTTCATCAAAGTTCAGTGACGGGATATCGTTGGTCAGAACACAAAAGTAATTATGGTGGAATTGAACAAAGATGGTTAGTAGTAGAGAGCAGTTTACGTCGTGATGCTGACCAACGTAAATTATCAAAAAACCTCAAAAAAGCTGAAATTGAGGGTCAGAAAAAGTTGCGAGAGTTATCAAATATTGAATTTGCTTGTGACGCCGATGCCTCCGCAGCAGCAAATCGTTTATCTAAACAACTAAAATATCATAATTTAACCCAAATTACCAGCAGACAAACTACAGCAAAACCAGCTACTAATTCGACCATTTCTCACGACAAATCTAGCTCTAGCTTGATATTTAAAGTTGAAGCAAAACTGGAATTAGATACGAGTGTGATTGCTAAAGAAACGAAAGCTAGTGGCAGATTTATCTTAGCTACTAATGTGCTGGATTCAGAGCAATTAAATCCTGATGAAATGATTGTGAAATATAAGGAACAGCAGTCGGCAGAGAGAGGGTTTGGGTTCCTGAAAGACCCGCTATTTTTTACGGATAGCGTGTTTTTGAAGTCGCCAGAAAGAATCGAGGCTTTAACTTTGGTAATGGGTTTGTGTTTGTTGGTTTATACTTTAGGTCAAAGGTTACTTAGACAAAACTTGCAACTCACTAATAAAACCGTAAAAAATCAGTTGGGTAAAGGAACCAATCGACCTACTTTACGCTGGATGTTCCAAAGTTTTCAATCGATTCATGCCGTTTGTATTCAAGGAATTCAACAAGTTTCCAATTTGACATCCGAACGGTTGGCAATATTAAATTTATTTCCAGTCACCTGTCGGTCTTATTATTTCTTGTTGTGAAATGAAGTTAATCACTTGATTAGTAACGCTGACTTTAGTTGAATTAATTTTTGATCGATCGGTGATGTATAATTAATTATTACATCTCTGAAAATATCTGCTGGCAATTAATAGTTGTTAATGGTCTGATTTTTGACGTTTTATGGGTTAAGAAGATTTAATTCATGCCCTCATGTTAATTTTTAGGGATTCCTAACTGGGTGATGCGATAGTTGCACAGATTTTTGGGTGTTTTTACTCATTATTGTCTCGGATGATTCACTTTTACGCCCTCAATCCGTCTATGTGCCAGTTGGGGGTGCGGAATGTGGGTTGGATCGAGAATTTATATTTCTTTACAAATCCCTTTTGGTTACAGGTAAGGTGCAGCGCACCCTGCAAGTCCGATTAATGAAGCAAATCCACAATATGAGGAATAATTTCGATATGCTGAGTCAACAAATAATCCAACCTATCCGCCAGTAAACTAAAAATTAAATCGTTATAACTCATCCCGTATTCCGCCAAACCTAAAGCTACCAAACTCGTCACATTTTCCCCTGGATGTTTCAGATCCGGTTTCGGATTTGCTTCCAAAACATAAAGCGAGCCATCAGCATCACTTCGGACATCAATCCGCACCAAACTGTTCAAACTAAACTCCCAATAAATTGTTCGAGCTAACTCAATTAACTTTTGTTTTAGTTCTGGTTCCTCACCGCCCATCAACCGTCCTCGATCTGCCGTAATCGCCTTTTGATCCATAGAAGTAAAGATACGTTCGTCAGGCTCCAACACGCGCTCTATCGTGGAAAAAGCAAAAGGCTTTGTATTTTTAGAGAAACCGCCTTTAGCATATTTAACATAGCCACAAACCGCTACACAAAATTCTCGTCCCGGCAAATACTTTTCAATTAAAGCAGTATTGTGAGTGGAGCGGTGAACTTCCGAAACCGCCTGAGACAAACCCTCAATTTTGTCTACAAAATGAACGTGCAGCGAAGCGCGACCGGATACGGGTTTAACAACAAACGGCCCTTGATAGTCACCAAAAGCAATGGCAAAACGCTGATGCAAATTAGGCTGCAAAATCCCTTGAGAAGGATGCCAAGTCATAAACGGAGCGGTTTTAATTCCAACTGATTGCAGTTCCCGTTTAAAAGCGTGTTTGTTATCTAAAATTGAACTATTTAGAGGATTGTGACCGACATAAGGCATTCCCAACATTTCCAACAATGCGGGAGTGTGACAAACAGGATTGTAGCCCTGGACTCCGCCAGTATTCAGCCACACTAAATGGATATTTTTTTGTTTGAGTTGTTCCGGCAAATTCATGTCATCAGGCATGACAAAGACTTGCTGAAAGCCAATTTCTGCTAAGGCTTTAGCAATCTCGCGGGCGACTACTTCGTAACTTTTCCAAGAGCGGGGATTGTGAGTTTTGTAAATCACTGAGCCGGGGCGATCGCAGTCGCCGCCGAACACCACAGCAATCCGCAATTTAGCAAACAGCACCTCCAAATATTGAGGCAGCAAACTAAAGTCGTAATGCCAGCTATTGAGGCTGATTGATGTTGGAGTCATTTAAGTATTTTTTCCTTTTGGTTTCATTTTTTAGCCACCGAACCGCTAGATTTTCCCAAATATATTCCAGCCAAAACCACAGAAAAAGCAAACCAATTAAACAAGCTCAAACTTTCCGAAAACAGCACCCAAGCCATAATCGCCGTAATTACGGGTTCTAGCAGCAGGAAAAAAGCTACAAATTCCGACGACAAACTACCGAGACTGTGGATAAGCAGTCCCTGACCGAAAGCTTGGCAAATCACGGCCAAAGCAATTACAGTCAGCCATCCCTGCCAAGAATAAGGGAAAACTCGATCGCCCGCAAGCAGAACCAGTGGCAAAACCAAGATACTGCCCATAAAACAGCGCCACATCAATATAGTTGTCGCCGGAAACTTGGTTCGCAAATGTTCTGAAATTAGCAGATTTCCTGCATAAAACATCGCCGATAAAAGAGCAGCAAAGTCGCCGGCAAGATTGTCTCCCGCAGTTTGCAAATCGTCCATTCCGATCGCAATTGCGCCGGACAAAGCCACCGCCAGTCCCACCAAAAACCTGTTGTCAAAGCGTCGCCCCAACAGCAGCCATCCCCCCAAAGTAGTAAATAAAGGAGTTAAGTTTCGCAGTACAGTAGAATTAGCGACATTAGTCTGACTCAGTGACCAGGCCCAGAAACCCACAGAAGCAGAAGAAACCACGCCTACGGCTATTAACAGCATCACATCCTGCAGAGTGTAGTTTGATCGCTCTTCAACTTGGGCCCCAGACATTCGGCGACGCATAGCACCCGCACCATTCCACACTCCAAATACTACAGTTGCTATCCACAAACGGTTAAAAACAGTAGCATTCGGGCTGATTTCCCGTTCGCTCAACCTAATAAAAATCGCCGCCAGCGACACCGCTAGCAGGGCCGCCGACAGCGATGCGATCGCCCAAATTTTGGCTTTACTGTCAGCTAATTCACCGTTTTTTAAACTTTCTGGCTTTCCCGAAACAAGAGTTTTGTCTTCAGTTTTTAAGGCAGAGTTTAACTCGGTTTTTTCCAAAATATTGCGCTGACGTTGAATATTTGGCTCTGGCAATTCCAGTTTTTTTGACATTATTAAAAGTTCCAATGAAGGCAGAAGGCAGTTGTGTAGGGTGCGTGACGAAAGAAAATTTGGGCGACGAATAAAGTGACTCAAAAGTCACGCACTCTACTTACTAAGGCTGCACCCACTATTTTTTATAGTTAACAGCAGCTTAGGTTGAAGGTTTAACAGAAAGCCTTGTCAAAGCCTCCTTCAGCGCCGGTGGCAATTGGCGGATAATCTTGTTCTTGTCACGATCGACACCAACCAAAGTTACCTGTGCTGTCACATATAACTCCTGAGTATCAGCCGATCGAATTTCGTAATCCCAAAGCAGCCGCACACCCTCGCTAGCAGCCATCCGCGTTCTGACTGCCACAGATTGACCCATTTGTACAGCCCGGTGGTAGCGCAGCGAAAGTTCCACCACGGGCAATTCCAAACCCTGCGCCACCCAGTCTGCATACTCGATGCCAAGAGATCGCAAACTTTCCACCCTAGCTTCCTCCATCCAAGCCAGATAAGTCCCGTGCCAAACCACACCGCTGTAGTCAGTATGGTGAGGGTACACTCGCACCAAATATTCAAACCAGCCCTCAGAGTCCATCCCCCGCCGATTTTGAATAGCACCAGCCGGTGCGAGTTCTGGTTGAGTTCGATCGTTCTCTAACACTTTACAAATCGTTCCAAAACGCTACATTTCTACAAATCATAAGACAAACTTCAGGCTTATGCTTGACAGTAAGCAACTAGAGTAATTGCTAGGATGATATTTTCCGAGACTTTTAGGTAATACTCATGACAATTGGTGTAGACTGAAGTAGCCTGCATAAAACCATCAGTAATGATGACTTGGACTTTCTCTCACTTATCTCAAGCTTTCCCTTGAGATCATCTCTGTAATCCTTGCGGTTCGAGGTTGGTCAAAACCAGTGAAGAATACACCTCCTTGATTTGTGCAAAATACGGTTAGAGCCATAAAAGTTAGGTGGCTCTAAAATTTTAAAAGGCCCCAACTGTGGTTAGAAAACACCAAGTTTGAGTAGCGCTTTAGGGATTTTCCTTAAAGCTTTGTGGGATACCACCATGCTCTGAGACCTGTCTGATGAGTGTGCTATATTCGGATTCTCTCAGGTTGTCGGAGATTGTCTGGATTAAAAGTATCAGTACCAACGCCCTAGTTTAACGTCGCACAAGAAAACTCAACTGTTTTTACCGCCAAAACCCCATGATAGAAAAAATTTTAGTAGCCGTCGCCGGTCGCGGCTTGTGCGAAGAGATGTTTAATATGTTGATGGACATCCCTTCCTTGCAACAAACCTCTGTCACCGTCTTGCACGTCGTGCCGCCGCAAGTAACCTCCGATGGCATGGCCGAGAAATTGGAAGAAGGAGGCAAGATTTTAGCACAAGCAGTCCAGTCTTTGAAAATAGATCCCAGCAAAGTCAACCCCCGGCTCAAACAGGGAGACCCGAAAACCACAGTTTGCCAAGTCGCAGAAGAAGAACAATCCGACTTAGTAATTATGGGTTCCCGGGGACTCGGACGGCTGCAATCGATTTTGGAAAACTCAGTCAGCCAGTACGTTTTCCAGCTAACATCCCGACCGATGTTGTTAGTAAAAGACGACATCTACGTCAAAAAAATCAAGCGAGTCATGGTGGCGGTAGACAAATCAGAATCTGCCAAACAGTCATTGCAGCTTGCGCTATCTTTGGTCAAAGAAGTCAGTGGCGGAGAGATAATTTTAGTACACGTCACCAAAGATTTGACGGGAAAAGCCAGCGAAGATTTAACAGCAAGTGCTGAAAAAGACCCCGTATTGGCCCCAGCAGTAGCACTAACCAAACAAATGGGAGTTAGCTACCGCTGCGTGAGTGCTACAGGCAAGCCAGGGGAAGAAATTTGTCGGATTGCAGACGACTTGAATGCCGACTTGTTGGTAATCGGTTCCCCGGATCGGCGACCCAACGTTGCCAAAAACTTTGTGGATATCGATCGACTCCTAGGAAATTCGCTATCAGACTACGTGCGAGTTTATGCCAACTGTCCCGTCTTGCTAGCCCGCACAGTCGGCTAGAATCTCATCATTAAGAGTTAGCAGCTAACACTCAACATTTAACAAAAAAAGCGCCTCAGCAAAAAGCTGTTGGCGCTTTTTTTGCAAGCAGCAAAGCCAGAGAGAAATAGCAGCAGTTGCTAATCTTTTCTGCCTTGACGGCTAGCTGTTTGAATGTACAGAATGATTAGAAAAACACTGGGAACCAATACAAACAGAATGGTTGCCACAAACCCTAAATCGTTAACTTCCATGAAGACGCTCGCCTCTATCGGAAAATAGAAAAACACACACAACTAGGATATCACTCAAAGGCAAAAGGCAAACTCGAAGACAGAAGAAGAGCTAACGGACAAGCGTCGAAACCCGCTTTCTGCCTGGATGCCTCGCTGCCCAATCTCTTATTTGTCCTAGAAACCAAGTTTCTTTTCCTAGGCAGGCAAAAGGCGTGATTATACAGTGAAATAGGAAAAAAAACACAATTATTGCATTCTGCATTTTTCTTTCCTTCTGCATTAGAGCATCTCTAGCCTTCTGCCTTCTGAAAGTCACGGTTTAGTCTTCACGCTCACCTGACCATTGACCATAGCTTGACAAGCCAATCGATAGTTTTCGGGCTTTTTCTTGAGCTTGCGGTTCTCAAAGTCAGTGCGGGGCGACAGATTTTCACTGCCCTCGACAATTTCCACAATGCAGGTGCCGCATTGACCAATGCCCCCGCAATTCATGAGCTTTCCCGAAAACGTGTACAAATCGATGCGGTTTTCTAGAGCTTTGAGCCTCAAATTGGCCCCGTCTGCTGCGATGACTTCCTGATTTTCCTTCACAAACTTGATATTGGCCATTGCCGATTCCTTAACGCAGTTGACATCGAACTCTATTACAAAATATTAACTAATGTGTCGGACGTTTAATACCCCGATGTCTAATTGCCTTTGTAATTAAAGGACGCGCGTGCGTAGCTATCCCGTAGGGAATCGCCCCAACCGAATCTCACGGAGCATCCGAGAGGTTATTAGTCGGAAGATTGCTCACAAAGCGCTGGAGAGACGAAAGCCCCAGGTTGTAGGTGATAATTGCCGACAATCGGCTTCTCTCAGCCCTAGTCAAATCAGTTTCCGCCTGAATCACATCCGTCTGAGTACCCACACCAGCTTGAAACCGCAGTCTCGCCAGACGCAGAGCTTCCCTTGACTGCAAAACCCCCGCCTCAGAAGTTTCGATATTCTCAAAACTCGATTCTAAGCCAAAATAAGCTTGTTCTACTTCCCGGCGAACCTGGTTGCGGAGTTGGTCGAATCGACTTTCGGCGATCGCAATATCAGCATCCCGCTGTCTCACCCTCGCGTTCGCCGCGCCCCCATCGAAAATACTCCAAGTCAGACTCGCCCGGATCGAATACCCGTCGGCCCACCCACGAGTCTCAAACGGGTTGGGGTCGTCAGGGTCTTGTCCCAGCACGTTGTAACTACCCCCAACACTCAGTTGAGGCAAACGCCCCGCCTGAATCGATCGCCTCTGCTGCTTGCTGATATCTCTCTGCACCAACTGCTGTTCCAACTCTGGGCGATTCTTAAAAGCCTGCACGATACTCTCTTCCAAAGACAGCCTCCAAGAGCCCGCTTGTTCTACCGGATCTGCCGCTGTCAAGTTCGCCGACTGGCTGATATTCAAAATCTCAGCCAGACGCCGCTGGGCAACTCGCTGATCGCGACGGGCCACTGACAGTTGTTGCACCTCGTTAGCCAAATTTGCCTGAGCCTGCAACACAGCAAACCGGGTTCCCACCCCTGCCCGTTCCAGGGCTTCGGCATCCCGCAAACTTTGCTGGGCATTTCTGACCGAAGCTTGGCGGATGGCAACTTGTCCGTCCGCGTTTTGCAAGTTGTAGTAAGCCTCAGCAGTGTCGAAGCGGAGTTCCTCGGCTTGGCGTTCCACATCCAGTTCCCGAAGGCGCAACTGTTCCTCTGCAGCGCGGATGTTAGCCCGCCGCCTTCCGAACAAATCGATGTCATAGTTCAACTGCAAAGTGCTGTTGAGACTGTTGCTGCCTAAATTTTGCCGAGCTTGCTCGGCGGGCTGCCCGGTTCCGTTAGCCCGAGAGTTGTTGAAGCGCTGCTGAGCCCGGACTCCGAGTTCTCCGCCTGCAGTCACAGAGCGGCTGGCGTCCATTTGAAAATTCAGGTCTGGATAAAGAGCAGCTTGCTGTTCGCGCAAAGCGGATCTGCTTTGTTCCACCTGCTGTCCGGCGATTTGCAAAACTTGGCTGTTGCGGCGCGCGAGGTCGATCGCCTGCTGCAAGGTAATTGGCTCAGTTTGCTCGATCCTGACATCCTCCGGGTTTGTCGGAAACAGCAGCGGGTTCGGGTTGGGTTCCAGGGAAGCCGGAGGCTTGGTGTCTAAAATGCCCCTCGGAGGGAGAGGGGGGAAACTTTCGTTCGGAGTGCCCCGGAGAATTGGTACCGGGGAACTCGGCACAGGAACATTGTTGGGAGGGTTTGGGGAAGGCTGCTGAGTCTGTGTCGGTTCCAACCCTCTTAGAGGCGTTGAACCGGCCTGAGACAGAGTTGATGGGGAAGCCGGAGCAGCCTGTTGAGGCTTTGATGCTTGCTCCGGCCCGGCTGGGGGGTTAAGGGCGATCGACTCTTCGGCCTGTGATGCTGATTCTGCCACTTTGTTCGAGGCCGATCGAACATTCTGCCCTAATTCGACGAGCTGATTGCTAGGGGCCAAGCTGTCCTGAGACTGAGCCGGAGGCTGTGCTGAAGCACTCTGTGCGGCGTTGCCCAAAGTAATTGCAGCGCCCACTCCGACTACGATGATTTGACGAAAAACACGCATAATTTTTTAATTACTCTGCAATCCTAGAGACAATTTTAGAGCAAGATTGAGGTCTCAAGTTTCTAGTCTGTAGCCTGAACTCGACGGTTACAAGTCACAATTACCATACTCATCTTAACTTTTGAATGTTCGATTCAAAATTTAGAATTTAACTTCCGCAGTTGCCAGACCGATCGCCGCCGAGATTAGTTCCTCTACTCCGCTCACCGGCAAAATCCGGGTTTTCAGCGAGCTGGCGAGCTGTTCGAGGGTCATGTCGTCGAGAAAACGCGGTTCCCCCTGTTTTAGCATCACCGACGGCAGCAGGATACCATCTCCCAAGTCTCGCCCCTGCAAAGCTTCGAGCAAATCTTGCCCGGTGAGCAAACCCGTGACAGTGATAGTTTGTCCCCAGTAGTGGCTGCACAGTGCTGCCATGTTGACGGACAAGCCGGGAATTTGGTTTAGTTGTTGTACGATCGGCTCAAAAGCTTTTTCGACTGCATTCCCCACCACCCAAACTAACTTGCGATCGGGCTCGACTTGCATCGGTTGCAGCTTCTCAAAAGCCGTTTCAAACTGCTGGATAAACTGGCGGATAGAACCCACACCATTACCAATTTGGGGATAATCTTCGTAATCAGCAGCCGACGGCAAATCTAAACCCGCGATTAAAAACCACTCGTCAGCCAGCCAAATACAGCGCGATTTTGAATTCTGCTTTTTCGCCTTTTGACCACCTTTTCCTTTACTCAAAAGCACTTGAATTTTCTGCACTTGCTCGATTACTTCTCGCGCTTTTTCCGCAGTTACTGCGATCAGTTCATCTTCGGCAGGACGAAAGCGAGTTAAACCCACCGGCACTACAGCCACGGATGCTACAGCGGGAATACTTCCAGTATGAAACTTTGCCAAATCTAACAAAGTGCGTTCTAAATGTTCGCCATCATTAATACCGGGACAAACAACTACTTGAGCGTGAATTTGCAAGCGGCGTTCTTGAAACCATTTGATTTGTTCGAGAATCTTCCCAGCGCGGAGATTTTTTAACAACCGAATTCGCACTTCCGGTTCCGTAGCGTGAACGGAAACATAGAGAGGAGAAAGCCGCATTTGTTCGATTCTGTCCCACTCTTTTTGAGACAAATTTGTGAGAGTGAGATAGCTACCATACAGAAAGCTGAGGCGGTAGTCATCATCTTTGAGATAGAGAGTTTCCCGCTTTCCCGGTGGTTGTTGGTCTATAAAGCAAAAAGGACAGCGATTGTTGCACTGAATTAGTCCGTCAAAAAGAGCTGTTTCAAATTCCACTCCCAAGTCTTCATCATACTCTTTTTCTATTTCTAATTTGTGAGTTTTGCCTTTAGTGTCTAATACTTCTAATTCTAGAAATTCATCGGCGCACAGGAATTGATAGTCAATCAAGTCGCGGGGTTTTTGACCGTTGACGGCGACGATTGAGTCTCCTGGTTCAAATCCCATTTCGGCGCAGATGCTGTCAGGGATAACTTTGGTGATTAGGGCGGGCCGGATTGATAAGTCGCTCATGATTATTAGTTATTTGTTATTTGTTATTTGTTAGCGGAGAATGTTTACAGTTTAACTTGTCTAGGCTGACAGAAGCGATCGCCCGATCGCTTCTGCCAGTCTAGGCGAGTGAATTGTCTTTAACAGAATTGACTTGTCGGGTTGCTAAATATACAGCATTATTATATTTTTTCCATAAACAGTCCTGCAATCCGCACCTCAAAAGTTATTCCAGGTAGCTGAGGCTGCCATCCAAGTTGCACTGCTTGCCGTATCCATTGTGTTGCATCACAGGGTGTTACTGGTTTCACTTCGTTAGCGGGACTTAAACCTTGAGGATGAGGTCGATGGGTGAGAATAACTAACACGCCCGCCCGGTTCTTCAGCGTGTTGGACAGCAACATGAAGATTTCCGCAACCGTAGTCTGCTTGCATATTAGTAGCTTGTCTTCGGATTAGCCAGATGAAAGGCTCCCCATCAACAATTATTTTTCTGGTTCCTTTTTTCGGTATTGACATAGTTTGCTAAGGTCGATCGCCTTTAGAATCAGGATAAGTTCTGGGTTGTGAATTTAGCTTGGCTGTGAGAGGATGTATCAAAAATATGTATTTATGAAACTCAAAATTTTGACGGGTTCCTGACAGGCTTAGTTGTTTCTGCCAGCACAACACCGCTCTTTTGTCAACCCAGCAGTGCGGGAAATAATCGCTTTTTTTGCGATACTCTTCCATATATTAGCACTGGGATTCTGAACGGAAAACCTGTTTTCAATCTGATACTATTGTTCCCAGAATTCCGGGAGCGATAAAGAAGGACATCGCTACACCAATACTAGCAGCAGTAACCAGCCTAATTAGCGCTAATTGTGCATTTTGTCGCTCGCTATCTTCGAGCATTCTACATCCTTCACGGCGACGCTCACTTTGAGTTAAAAGCTAACAGCTTGTCAGCTCTTAATAAGCTTTTTATGAACGGGTTCTTCGGCCCGTTCCACAAGAAAATTTACTCTTTGTGGAACAGGCATCTTGCCTGTTCTTGTTTTGGTGGAACAGGCATCTTGCCTGTCCTTGTAATTATAACAACCTACGCATTTTTCACTGCCCCACCTGCGATCGCCGTTAAAATCGCCACACCAAAAGCCAGCCGATACCACACAAACACCCAGGTATTTTGAGTTTGCAGGAACTTGAGCAGCCACGCGATCGACAAATAAGAAAACACAAAGGCCGAAATCGTTCCCACTATCAAAGCTGCAACTCCAGCATCGCTGATTCCTTCTCCCAAAGAACCCTTCAATTCCACTAATCCAGCCAGAGTAATTGCCGGAATTCCCAATAAAAAAGAAAACCGCGCGGCCGCGGGTCTTTCTAATCCTATAAACAATCCTGCTGTTAGGGTAGAACCCGATCGCGAACACCCCGGAATCAAGGCTATTGCTTGAGCTAATCCCATAAAAATACCGTCTTGAACAGTTAACTTTTCATAAGTACGATTGCGCTTGCCAATTTTTTCTGCTATTGCTAACAGTAGCGACATGACTATCGAAGCAATAGCGATGCTGGCCAAACTCCTGAGTGGCGAGTTGTCAAAATCTGGAATCAATGCCTTGATTAGCAGCCCAAAAAAGACTATAGGTATTGTTCCCAAAACCAGTGCCACCGCCATTTGAAACTCATGGGATTTGTAGTTGCGTCGCACCACGGCTTCTAATGCACCAACAGTTATATTTGTCAAGTCTTTCCAGAAATACCAAAGCACTGCGACAATACTGCCCAACTGAATAACAGCAGTATAAGCAACCCCGGGGTCGCCCCATCCCAGGGCGATCGGCACTACCTTTAAATGAGCGCTGCTGCTAATGGGCAAAAACTCTGTTAATCCTTGTACAATTCCTAAAACAAGGGCCTGCACCAGATTGATTTGAGCCGGCCCGGAAACATCAGCAGCCGGCGTTTGGGCGAGGAGTGCGTCAAGCAAAGCTATCATTAGTTGTAAATTCCCAGTTGTCAGTTTCTAGTAATCAGTTGAATTTAATATCTTGCACCCTTCTGGGAAGCTAGAAGCCCACCCCACCACAAATAAATTTTATTGTGGCGCGGACTGTTCCAGTCCGCCCCTGAAAAGCCGATCGCAAATAGTGATCTTCGGTCTGTAGAATCGCCTTGTCGATCGCCACTATCAGCAATTTATGATCATCGAGTCGAAACTACTTTAACCTACTCAACAACATTTGCCTACATTTTGCTGATAAACTTAGGAAAGTTTTTGCATCTGATTTCGCTTTCCTTACAGCAACTGCCAATAACCTATGATATTTCCTGAAAACAAAAATTCAATTGTTACTGCTGCTTCTGGCATCCGCTGGCTGAGGCGAATGTTGTCAGCGAGTCTTGTAACAGTGGCGATCGCACTTAGCTTGATACTGCTAACCGGCACCCCACCAGCCTTCGCCACTCTCACAGACGATCGCTATGACGGTACAATCTTTGCCCTCTACGCCGGCAACGGTTCCCTAGTTCCTCCTAAAGTCAAACTCACAGATTCTTTCAAACGCAATAAACCCGTATTGTTAGTGTTTTACACTGACGACAGCAGCGACTCCAAGCAATACGCGATCGTCGTCTCTCAACTCCAGGAATTTTACGGGCGCGAAGCCGACTTTATGCCCATAACAATTGACTCTTTGCCTCCGCAACCGTCACCCGAAATCACCGAACCAAGCCATTATTACGAAGGTTTCGTACCTCAAACTGTCATCCTAGACCAATCGGGAAAAGTAGTTTTTAATGAAAAAGGACAAATACCATTTGAACAGGTAGATGATGCTTTTCGGAAAGTCTTTGACTTGCTGCCCAGAGAAAAATCAATCCCGCTCAAACGCCGTGTCGTGAACGAACTTAACGTCGAATTGTCGAAGTAATAGGTAATGGTAATTGCTAGTCGCTATAGCAATTTTCAAGGATTCCTTAACGAGAGTTTTTTTGTTCTATATTGGGTAAGGTACGCAATGCGCGCCCTACATTTAGGGTGATACACTCAACAGTCAACAGTCAATCATCATTCTGCCTAAGTAATTCTTTACAAACACCATATCGGGTCTCAGGGCAAAATGGACGTGAACTATTTAAACTTTAAACGATGAGTAGAACCTTAATTCCTGTGATTCTGGCCGGTGGTAAAGGCGAACGTTTTTGGCCGCTGAGCCGCAAGCAGCGGCCCAAGCAGTTTTTGAGTCTCGACGGTAGCGGCAAGAGTTTGCTGCAGGCTACTGCGGAAAGACTTTTGGAATTAGGTAACGGCTGGGACGATTTGTGGGTGGTAACGTCGGAAATGTTGGCTGCGGGAGTCCGCGAACAGTTGCCGCTGTTACCGCCGGAGAATTTGCTGGCGGAACCGGAGGGCCGGGATACTGCGCCGGCGGTGGCCTGGACTGCTATAGAAACTGCGAAGCGTTACGGTGAGGATGCGGTTGTTGGTTTTTTCCCGGCGGATCACTGGATTGGGGAACCACAGGAGTTTATCAAGACTTTGGAGGCGGCGGCGGAGTTGGCGAAAAATCAGGATGCGATCGCCACTTTGGGAGTAAAGCCGAGTTATGCTTCCACTGGTTACGGTTACATCGAACAAGGTGAGGAAATTGGCAGTTTTGGGGGTTTTCCGGCCTATCGGGTGGCGAGGTTTACCGAAAAGCCCGATCGCACAACTGCGGAAGAATTTGTAGCCAGCGGCAAGTTTAGTTGGAACGGGGGAATTTTTGTATTTCGAGTCGGAACTGTCTTGACAGAATTGCGAAATCATGTACCGGAAATGATGGCAGCTTTGGAAGCAAAAGGCGCGCAGGCTTACTCGGAATTACCCAAAATTAGCATCGATTACGCGCTGATGGAGAAGACGCAAAAAGCTTGTGTTCTGCCCGTAGGCTTTAGCTGGGACGATTTGGGAGATTGGAATGCGATCGGCCGTTTGCTGCAAGGAGACAAGCCGAATGTGGAGTTAGCAAAACACGTCGGAATTGATACGAAAGGTGGCATTTTTTATGCCGCCGATGAGAATGAGGTGATTGTCACCATTGGTTTAGAAGATGTCGTAGTTGTCAGAGATGGCAATGTGACTTTGATTGTGAAAAAGGACAGGACGCAGGAGATTAAACAGGTAATTAAGGTTTTGGGAGAAGATGAGAAGTTGAAAGATTTATTGTGATGTAAGTACGCCACAGATTGGGCAGGCGAATACAAAGGATTAATTACTCTTTATCCAGACTTTCGTTTCTTAATCTGTGTCGTACTTTACTATTCTACTTTTGTTGTTCGCACTTCCACTGAAGCCATTGTTTTACCAGATTCCTAATTAAAGCCTCTGCTTCTGATTCTGACATAGGTTCTTTTGGTGGATCGTTCTGATCGACACCGTGCCGTGCATCATCACCAATTGCGCTTTGACTATTAGCAGTATGCTTGAATTGCCTAATCTTATCTTTAGTTATCCACTGTTCAATCCTATCTATCTTATTTTTTTTTCCAGCATCTTTCTTGACAATTTCATAAACTTTGTAAAGATTAATCCAGTTACGATCAAACTCCCTAAATAGTCTAAAAACATTTTCAACTATCTCGTCTTCTTCTGCCAGCTTCCTCCAGGAGTCAAACCCTAAAATAGGGATTCTATCTTGACCGCCTTCTAGTTTGATATAAACACGAGTTAGAGGATCTCTGACTAAAAGCTCAACTCGGTTATGACGCTTACCTTCTTCGTCAACTTCGCGGATGTTATCAGGCTTAAAAAGTGGAAACTCTGTAAAATGAATCCTTGCAACAGCAGTTATATATTGAAGAAGTTTAGTAGCTTCACAAAGTACATCATACGTATTTGTTAGTGATTCCCAGTGCGAAGAAGTTAGGTAATATTTACTAATCTCTTCTTGGATTAAGCTAAATTCATCTGATGAAGCCAGTAAGGAAGAAGTTAGGTAATCTTCTTTACTATTCTCTATGATTAAGCTAAATTCATCTGATGAAGCCAGCAAGTTCGACAAATTGTCAAGATTCGACTTTGTAACGCTAAAAATCTTAAATGGTTTGTTAACGGGTTTGTACATATATTCCATTAGAAAAACCTCCTAATCGTATCAGGAATAGTAAATATTACATCAACTGCACTCATATTTGTGACCCATGACTAAACAAATCAATTTACTTTACTTACATAATTTCTGCTAAATCCAACACAAAACCAGGTAGTACATCTTCCCCTGATAGAGTGCGAGGATTTTGGATAATTTCAACATCTTGACCGGGGCGATAAATTTCAACACGCTGATTTTGCCTGTCAATTAACCAACCCAATTTAGCACCGTTATCTATATATTCTTGCATTTTCTCTTGAAGTTTCTTCAAGGAATCAGTCCGAGAACGCAACTCAACAACAAAATCAGGACACAAAGGAGCAAAACTGTCTTTTTGCTCCGGTGTTAAAGCATCCCAGCGTTCTTTTTTGACCCAAGAGGCATCAGGAGAGCGATCGGCACCATTGGGGAGTGTAAAGCCTCCCGAAGAGTCGAAAACTACTCCCAGTTTAGTTTCACGGTTCCAGACTCGGAGTTGAGATGTTAAATCGGCATTACGCCTGCTAGTTTCACTGCCTGTCGGTGGCATAATAATTAATTCCCCTGATGCTGTACGTTCAAATTGATAATCGCGGTTGTGCTGACAAAGCTGAAAAAATTGCTCGTCAGTTAAGTTGATGGATAATTCGATCGAGTTGGCAGGAAATGGGATGGCAATCATGTCTCTTATACGATATTAAAAACATTGAGAATCTGGTTTTTAATAACTTACTCATTCAATTCTTTGACACATCTTTTCAAGTTAATAAATTTAATTATAAAAATATCATGTCTGCTTTAACTGTATATTACCATGAGGATTAATGCCACGGCCAAAAACCGATCGCCCCCCGCACCCCAAAATTCTCACGCGCATTCCCACCCTTTCGCCCAAGTTATTCCCCAAGACACTGGTCAGCCCGGTCAACAGCGCTATCCTAGTAGTTATATAGCCCTTAAACCCGATCGACCCGGAGGCCCCTTGTTTAGCCTAGTTCAAAACAATTCTCGCAAAGGAGAAATTCTAGAGGTCGTCTTCCGCAACGGTTGGGACTACATGAAAAGCCTCCTAACCGGCCGCAAAACCGACGCACCCAGTCTCCCAACTCCAGCAGTTCTCCGCAACATCCTCGTCCAATTAGGCCCAGTTTTTGTCAAATTAGGACAATTGCTGAGCACCCGTCCTGACCTTTTGCCGGCCAGCTATATCGAAACTCTCTCCACGCTACAAGCGGAAGTGCCGCCCGTACCGTGGTCGCAAGTAGAAGCAATCGTCCGCCAGGAACTCACACAATCTCTCGAAAATACCTTCGCCAAATTTAACACCGAAGCCATCGCTGCAGGTTCGATCGCCCAAACCCACAAAGCTACTTTAAAAGACGGCCGCGAAGTCGCCCTCAAAGTTCAGCGCCCCGGTATTGATATTGTCATCGAACAAGACATCGCCGTACTGCGAGGTTTGGCAGAACTTGTCATGCTCACAGACTTCGGTCAACAATACGATATTGTCGCCCTAGCTGAAGAATTTGCGATCGCCCTGCGTGCAGAACTAGACTTCATTCAAGAAGCCAGCTACACAGACGAACTGCGCCGCAATTTATCTAAAAGTAAATGGTTTGACCCCACACAAGTTGTCTTACCAGAAATTAACTGGGAGTTGACTACAAAAAAACTCTTAGTAATGGAGTGGCTGAACGGAGTCCCAATTTTGCTAGGCGACTTGCAAGGAATTCGCCACAAAGGAGATATAAATGCCGAACGCGAAGAAATTACAACGCTGCTTTGCCGCGTTTTCTTCCAGCAGTTATATATCGACGGATTCTTTCACGCAGACCCGCATCCCGGCAATTTATTTTATCTCAAAGATGGCCGCATAGCCCTGCTAGACTGCGGCATGGTCGGCAGATTAGACCCGCGCACTCAGCAGAATTTGACAGAAATGTTGCTGGCAATTGTCGATTTAGACGCTCAGCGCTGCGCTCAATTAACTTTGGAAATGGCAGAATTTGCTCAGCCGACAAGTTTAGTTAATCTAGAGAACGATTTGGCTCGAATGCTACGCAAGTATTACAATGTCAGCTTGTCGCAAATGAACTTGTCGGAAATATTTTATGAGGTGCTGGAAATCACCCGCAAAAATAAAATTCGGCTTCCCAGCAATCTCGGTTTGTATGCAAAAACTCTAGCTAATTTGGAAGGACTAGCCCGCTCTTTTAATCCCAGGTTTAATATTGTAGAGCAGGTGAAACCGCTGATGACCGATATGTTTCGGCGTCAGTTATTCGGAGATGACCCGATACAAGCTTTGTTGAGAACTGCCCTGGATCTGAAAAGCTTGTCTTTGCAATCCCCGCGACAGGTGGAAGTGCTTTTAGACCGGGTTACTTCAGAAACTTTGAAGTGGAACTTGACACTAAAAGAACTCGATCCGCTGCGTCGCACTCTGGGGGATTCTGCGAACCGACTTTCTTTTAGTATTGTCGTGGGTTCGCTGATTGTGGGGGCGGCAATTATTTCTTCTAACGCACAAACTTCTCAGCTATCTTTTCTGAGCACTGGTTTGTTTGGGGCGGCGAGTTTTTTGGGTTTTTGGTTAATTATTAGCATTCTCAGGTCAGGGCGTTTGCGGAGTTGATTGTACAATATCGGTATGTGTTGTGGAACATGCCGGAAAGCCTGTTCTTGAGAATTGTGGAAGATGTAGAATATAGCCTAGTGCAACAACCGCATAAAGGTAGGCTATGTCACAGCATGATTCTTCTCTCCCAAAGTCGGCAATTAGAGACAACCGCCGCCGGGGTACTGTGGGCGATTTTTTGAAAGCCAAGGTTGAGGAAAACTCAACCTTGTCAATTGTTTCTGCTTACTTTACAATTTATGCTTTTGATGGTTTGAAGCAACAACTTCTAGGTATTAAAAGCTTGAAATTTCTCTTTGGCGAACCGCGCTTCATCAAGTCACTTGACCCCAGTAAAACTGATAAAAAGGCTTTCCAAATTGAGGATGAGGGCTTGCAGCTACAGAATCGGTTGCAGCAAAAGCGGGTTGCAAAAGAATGTGCAGAATGGATTGAGAAAAAAGTACAGATACGGTCGGTAAAGCAATCTAATTTACTGCACGGCAAAATGTATCACCTTGCTCATAACGGAAGTGAAAATGCTATTACGGGCAGTTCTAATTTTACCGTGCGGGGACTGGGATTAGGTAGGAAAAACAACAATATTGAACTCAATTTAGAAGTAGATAGCAAACGGGATACCCGCGACCTGAAAGCCTGGTTTGATGAACTCTGGAATGATGCCGAACTAATCGAAGATGTCAAACAAGATGTGCTGCTGTACCTAGAGCAACTTTACCAGAACAATTCTCCTGAGTTTATCTACTACAAAACTCTGTTTCATATCTTCGAGACTTTCCTCGATGACCTAGAAAAAAACGATATTCTCAGCGAACAGTTACACTTTTTTAATACAGAAATTTGGAAATCTCTATTTGAATTTCAGAAAGACGGAGTTAAGGCTGCTATCAATAAAATCGGACGATATAACGGGTGTATTATTGCTGACAGCGTTGGTTTAGGTAAAACATTTGAAGCTCTAGCGGTGATCAAATATTTTGAACTTCGCAATAAAGGAACAGTTTTGGTTCTTTGTCCCAAAAAACTCCGCGAGAATTGGACGGTATATCTAGCACAGAACAATAGCGAACTGAATCCTTTT
Organism: Microcoleus sp. T3_B1; assembly: GCF_036700445.1. Lineage (NCBI taxonomy): Bacteria > Bacillati > Cyanobacteriota > Cyanophyceae > Oscillatoriales > Microcoleaceae > Microcoleus > Microcoleus sp. T3_B1. The sequence continues at coordinate 5,914 of NZ_JAUBOX010000053.1, read as the reverse complement.
CTTAAAGACGGCTTTAACTATGCAGTCCTGTCTCACACCGACTTGAGCCGGGATTCCGGTTACTCTGGGGATCTTAATTTAGAAAAGATTAATTGGGGCAACTATGACTTGGTAGTTATTGACGAATCCCACAATTTCCGCAACAACATCAAGAGTAAACGGGACGAATTTGGCAATCTAATTAGAAAAAGCCGTTACGAAAGGCTGATGGATGACATTATCAAGAGCGGTGTCAAAACTAAGGTGCTACTCTTATCAGCAACTCCGGTTAACAATGATTTAAAGGATTTGCGGAATCAACTTTATTTTATCACAGAAGGTCGCGATGCTGCGTTTAGCGAATCGCTGGGAATTGCCAGTCTGCGCGCTACACTAGCTGATGCTCAGGGGAAATTTACCAAGTGGGCCAAGAAAAGTAGGGATCGCAAAACTAGCGAACTGCTGGAAGAACTAAGTTCTGCTTTTTTCAAACTGCTTGACGAATTGACGATCGCACGATCGCGCAAGCACATTCAAAAATACTATAAAGATGCGATCGCCCAATTAGGCGGCTTTCCAGAACGGCTCAAACCCATTTCGGTATTTCCTGAGATTGACCTAAAGGGTGAGTTCCTGTCCTACGAACAGCTTAACAGCGAAATTTCTAAATATCAACTCTCGCTATTCAACCCTTCAAAATATGTCCTGCCGCCATACCGTTCGGTGTATGAAAATAAAGGAGTGCGAAATTTCAAACAGAGCGATCGCGAACGCTGTTTGATCGGCATGATGAAAGTCAATTTTCTTAAACGCTTAGAAAGCTCCATCCGTTCCTTTGCGCTGACAATGGAGCGCACGATTAAAAAAACTGGAGATCTAGAGACAAAAATTAAAAATTTTCAGCAATTGCAGCAATCTCGCGACGCTAACCAGACAGTAACTTTCAGCGATTGGATGATTGAAGACTTGGACGATGAAGAGTTGCAAGATGCCATGCAAGTAGGTCAGAAGCTGATATTTCAAATGGCGCACCTCGATGTCGAAACCTGGTTAAAAGACCTGAAACGCGACAAGGAACAGCTTAAAAAAATTTACAATTCTGCCCAAAGCATTTCTGTGGAACGCGATGCCAAGCTGGCTGAGTTAAAAGCACTGATCGCCGAGAAAGTCAAGCATCCTACGACTAACAAGCATGGCAAACCAAATCGCAAGGTTTTAGTCTTTACTGCCTTTGCAGATACGGCAGTCTATCTCTACGAAGGATTGCGGGAATGGGCAAGATTAGAATTGAAAATTAACTTAGCTTTGGTGACTGGGGGATCGGCGGCAAATAAGACTACCTTTGGCAAAAACGAGTTCAATCACATCCTGACAAATTTTTCGCCTTTCGCCAAGAAACGCGCCCAAATTCCATCTATGCAGCAAGACGGCGAGATTGATTTATTAATTGCCACTGATTGTATTTCGGAAGGGCAAAATTTACAAGATTGTGATTATCTGATTAACTACGACATACACTGGAACCCAGTCAGAATTATCCAGCGGTTCGGTAGGTGCGATCGCATTGGCAGCCCCAACCACACGGTACAATTAATTAATTTTTGGCCGACAGAGGACTTGGATCAATACATCAATCTGAAAAATCGAGTAGAAGCACGGATGGCTTTAGCGGACATGGCTGGTACATTTGAAGATAACCTGCTGGAGGCAAAGGAGATTCAAGAACTGATTGAGAGTGATTTGAAATACCGCGACAAGCAGTTGCTGCGATTGAAAGACGAGGTGCTGGATCTCGAAGATTTCACCGAGACTGTAGCCCTAACGGAATTCACTCTCGATGATTTCCGAATGGAACTAGCCAAATACATTGAGAGCAACCGCAAACTACTCCAAGATGCCCCTTTAGGACTCTATGCCGTAGTTCCAACTAACTCGGAGTACCCGATAATTGCTCCCGGCGTAATTTTTTGCCTCAAACAAAAAGGCGATTGTCTTGATAATAAAACCGTCAACCCGCTGCAACCATACTTTTTAGTTTACGTTCGAGAAAATAAGGAAGTGCGATTAACTTTTGCTCAACCCAAACAAATACTTGAAATATATCAGTTGCTCTGCGCGGGGTGTACTGTTCCCTATGAAGAGTTGTGCAACTTGTTCGATAGACAAACTAATAACGGATTTGATATGAGTTTGTATAACGATTTGCTTAAGCGCGCGGTTGATTCAATTGCAGGTATTTACAACAAGCGGCTCATCGGCCACCTGCTGTCTAGCCGCAGTGCTGTGTTGGTTGAGCAAGCGCATCAGGTTAAAGCAACAACTGATTTTGAACTGATTACCTGGCTGGTGATTAAATGAGCGTCAGCGAACAACAAGCCAAAGCATCTATTAATGAAGCTTTAAGTAGTTTTGTCAAGGGAAAACTTGCCGATAACGCTAGAAATTTGTTTTTAGCTCTTGGCTACCGCAGTGATAAAACTCTTCCCTTTTATCCTAAGAGTTCGGATAATTTTATTGCCAAATTTGATAGTGATAAAAAGCTAAATCACCAAAAAGCTCTGTTAAATGAATGGCTAACTGTTGATTTTTTATTTCAGCTCACTTGGGATGAAATTGCGGGTGATGACCAGCTAAAATTATCCTTGGAGACAAGAGCTAAGGGAGAAAATACGTTTTTCATTTCTTCCTACTTGTTTTTCGCAATAAAATTGCAGCGTAGCACCTACACTAGCGAACAGCTTGACGGCATTGTCCGCGAGATTAATAAACTCTTTCTCAAGCCCGCGATAATTCTATTCCAGCATGGACAAACTCTGACTTTATCCATTATCAACCGCCGCCCCGACAAAGGCAATGAATCTAAAGATGTATTAGGAAAAGTCAAACATATTAAAGATATCCCATTCGACAGTCCTACAAACTCCCATTTAAAAAATCTCTTCGCTCTTTCCTTGGCAGAGTTGCATAAAAATCACGGATTTAGCAACTTTGACGAATTTCATGAAGCTTGGCATAAAACTCTTCCTGACAGCATCAAATTTAAAGAAGACCGTATACCGCCAGATTCGCTTCGCGTTTATCTGCAAGAGATCGGTCGAATTCCCATGCTCAAAGCTGACGAAGAGATTGAATTAGCTCGAAAATTTTCTGAGTTAGAATTAGAGGCCAGCCCAAAAGCGAAAGACAAAATGGTAGAGTCTAACTTGCGGCTGGTAGTCTCAATCGCTAAAAAATATCAAAATCGAGGGCTGGATTTATTAGACTTGATTCAGGAGGGAAATCTCGGTTTAATCAAGGCTGTAGAAAAGTTTGATTGCACGATGGGAACCAGGTTTTCCACCTACGCATATTGGTGGATTCGTCAGGCAATTACGCGGGCTATTGTCGATCAATCGCGGACTATCCGCCTACCAGTTCACGTTTATGAAACTATCTCGAAGATCAAGAAAACTACCAAACAGCTTTCTCAAGAAATCGGCCACAAGCCTACGGAAGAAGAAATCGCGACTAAAATGGAGATAACAATTGCCAAATTGCGCTTTGTTGTTCAATCGGCTAAATCTATCATTTCCTTAGATACTAAAATGGGTGATGATGAAGACTATACATTGGGAGAGTTGATTAAATTCGATGGAGAAACACCAGAAGAAAAAGTATATAAAAATTTGTTTGCCGAAGATTTAGAAAGCGTTTTAGATACTCTGGGTCCTAGACAACGTGACGTTATTCGGATGCGATTCGGATTGGATGATGGCCGCGAGAAAAGTCTACAGGAAATCGGTAATATATTTGATGTTACCCGCGAACGGATTCGGCAAATTGAGGCTAAGGCTTTACTAAGATTGCGCCATCCCAACCGCAACAGTATTTTAAAAGAATGTATTCGCCCTACAGGGATTGACCAAACTCAGACAAAAAGACCGATCGCCCAACCGATGCAGCCCAGACAGTTCAATATCTCAGAAAACTTGTCTCGCAGCCGCGACACTTTCTTACAGGAGCCTGTTCGTGATAAAATAGTTGATACAGCTAATATGACAGAACCATTAATTCCTTTTAACAACTTCATAGAAGAATCAAATATAGAAGAAACTATATTGGAGGAGACTTACTTGTCGAGAACCGATGGAAGTCAAAACAATCTGAATTATGCAAATTTGAATGAGCATAATTTCCACATTGCCGAACTGAGAGAAAATAACTTGAATGGAGCGATTAAACCGATGAAACACAATTCAGCAGACTTACTCAAACAACTCACCGCACTAGAAGATGTTTTTTCCCAACTAGAGAAACGGCTGTCAGAGGCGAGTCGAAAATTGCTAAACCCTGGTATACCTATATCTAAAGAGCTGATTCAAGAACTTGATGAGTCCCATAAAAAGTTTATTCAGCTTCGCGATAATGTGCTAGAATTGGCTGAATATTTTGCAGTATCGACAACGCTGAAAGTTGAAGAAATTGATTCTTTAGCAGATATCAAGTCTGTACTTGAGCGTGTGGATTTGGCCGAGAAGCAAAAAAGTGCGATCGCTCTTGTCCGCGACTCTGCTTTGAGGGTTCTGGAACGAGTTTTAGCGATCGCCCATCGAGTAGAGAGCAATTTTCAGTCATTGCTGGAATGTCAGAAAACAGCCCGCGAACTTCAACGCGCCATCTCCGAATCCCAGGAGTCTGACTTGCATCCCTACACCCAACTCTTGGCTGACGGTAATCATCCATTCTGCCAACTGCTAACACTAATTGCAGAATGGGAAGCAGCAGATGACGAGCATTTAGCTTCTTTACAGGATGCCGTAGCAAAATCATTTGAAAGAACTCTGGCGATGGCAGCAGTCAGAGGTAAACTGATTATTCAGTCGGAAACAATACCAGATTTGCCTGCGGTTTCTACTAACAATAACTTAGACGAAACTTCCTTAGTTTATGAGCCGGAATCTGAAACTGTTCCTGTTGTCGAACAACCACCATTAGCAGAGTTGAACTCGGTATTGACAGAGGAGGCGATCGCGCAGCAAACCGCTGAAAATATCCCTAATTTTCCACCCATAGAACTGCCACCCACAATTCAGATAAATCAGCAAAATTCGGAAAATAAGCAAGGAAAAGAAGTTGACAAGCCGGGAAATAAAAAAAGAGAAGAAAAACAGTCTCTCTACAGCTTCTCGCCCAATGATACCGCTCAACAAATCGCTCAATCCATCTTGGACGACCCCGATCGAGAACGTCCAGCAGTTTTGCGCGACTTAGTTTGGCGGCTGATTCTTGAAGAAAAACTCAGCCTTGCGTTTCATTTAGCTCGCTGCTTTGAAAAACAATACTCCAACTTTGAACCGCACCTGCCACCGCATTTAATTAGAGCAGTATTGCTAGGACAAAACCTGCGCGATGATGTAGGATATGGAAAACTTGCAAATCTGCTTAAAGATGACTTCACCAGTTACACCGCCAGCTATTCATTACCCGAAAAAAGTGAATGGAATCAAGCCGTAAGCTTGCTCTTAGCCGCAGCAGCAATGCGACCGTCTTTACTAGCCCCAAATACCGGTGCTTCGCACCTTTTCCAGGAGCTTCAATTCGGTAAAGCTGGACTCGACAAACTGTACGATTATTGCCAAATTATCGCCAGACACGGCGATCGGCAGCGGGCCCTAGATACAAAAGCCATCAAGAAAGCAAAAACTCTGGCAGCCTTGCAAAAAGATTTAGACGATTTGTATATGAAAATCGAGGATTGGTGGTCTCAAGCGCCACAACAAGATTTGATTTACGGTCATGCAAAGAAAGTTTGGGTCGAGTGGTTGAATCCCGGTGAACTTTTTTACACTCTGTGGCTTCCCATCAAGCAAAAAGATTTGGTAAGGATTCAGGTCTGAAATTCGGGAATGAGGTCAGGCATAGGAAAGTAGTCACAAGAATGGGCAGAAAGAGCCTC